>CAYOUP010000209.1:0-6621 GCA_964407125.1 uncultured Hyphomicrobiaceae bacterium
GCCGTCAGCGCTTCCATTTCGACGCCGGTCTGTCCCGTGACTTTTGCCTTTGCCTCGATACGCAGGGCGGCCGGATCATCCCGCTCTTCGAAATCGACCGTGACCTTCGTGATCGGCAACGGGTGGCATAGCGGGATCAGTTCGTGCGTGCGCTTTGCGGCCATGATCCCGGCAATCCGGGCGGTTGCAAGAACGTCGCCCTTGGCCGCGCTTCCCTCCCGGATCAGCGCCAGCGTTTCCGGCTGCATCAGGACGTAACCTTCCGCGATAGCCGTGCGCGCGGTGGCCGCTTTTTCGGAAACATCGACCATATTCGCCTCGCCCCGCTCATTGATGTGGGAGAGGCTGGCGGTCATGCGGAGGCCTCGCGATAAACGTTCGGCGAGATCTTCGTGCCGCTTTCCCCGTTCAGCAGTTTGCGGGTTGCGCCCGCGACATCGTCCTGCCGCATCAGGCTTTCGCCGACGAGGAAGGCATGTGCGCCCGCGCCGGCAAGGCGGCTGATGTCGGCGTGTGTGAAGATACCGCTTTCGCTGACGATCAGGCGGCCCGCGGGAACGAGCGGCATCAGGCGCTCGGTGATTGCAAGCGTCGTCTCGAACGTCTTCAGATCGCGATTATTGATGCCGATCAGCGAGGTTGGCAGGCTCAGCGCGCGTTCAAGCTCTTCCTCATTGTGGACTTCGGCGAGAACGTCCATGCCCCAGGCATTCGCCGCGCCTGCGAGTTCCATGGCGAGAAAATCATCGACGATGGCCATGATGATCAGGATGCAGTCGGCCCCGAGCGCGCGCGATTGCGGGATCTGGTAGGGATCGAGCATGAAATCCTTGCGCAGGACGGGCAGGGCGCAGACCTTGCGGGCTTCGATCAGGTGATCCGGATGCCCCTGGAATGAGGGCGTATCGGTCAGAACGGACAGGCAGGCGGCGCCTCCGGCGGCATAGCTGAGGGCCAGCGAAGCGGGGTCGAAATCCTCCCGGATCAGGCCGCGCGACGGGCTGGCTTTCTTGATCTCGGCAATCAGACCGTAGCGGCCTTCATCAGCACACGCAGCGATGGTCTCGCCGAACGGGCGGGCAGGCGGCGCGGCGCGGGCAGCCTCCTCGATGGCGGCGAGCGGCGTCTCCGTCTTGGCGGCGGCGATCTCCTCCCGCTTGTAGGCCGCGATTTTGTCCAGTATCGTCGTCATCTCTTACGCTTTCCCTCGCTCGATCAGCTTCTCAAGCGCGGCGCCCGCCTTGCCGTCATCTATCGAAGCCGCGGCAATCTCGGCTCCATCCTTCAGACTATCCGCCTTGCCCGCAACGATCAGAGCCGCTGCGGCGTTAAGCAGCACTATATCACGAAACGGACCATGTTGACCCTTCAGCAAGGCGCGGATCGAAGAAGCACTTTCTTCCGGCGAGGGGCAGAGAAGTGCGTCAAGTGTAACTTCCTTAACGCCAATTTCCTCTGGGGTGACTTCAAAATAGCGCATTTCACCGTTGCGGAGTTCGATGATCTGCGACGGACCGGTTGTGGATAATTCGTCCAGCCCATCCGCGCCATACACGACCCAGACATGCTCTGCTCCCACGCGCTGCATGGTTTCGGCGACAGGCTCCAGCCAGACATCGGAGAACACGCCGATAAGCTGCCTTTTTGTTTCGGCCGGATTGCACAAAGGGCCAAGCAGATTATAAATCGTGCGTAATTTCAAAGCCTTGCGAACGGGAACGGCAAAACGCATGGCCGGGTGATAGGTCGGCGCGAAAAGAAAGGCGATCCCGGCTTCCTTGAGGCAGGCTTTTGCGGTTTCCGGCGTCATGGCGAGATTGATGCCGAGCTGTTCGAGCACGTCCGCTGAACCGGATTGGGACGATACGGCGCGATTGCCATGTTTTGCGACCGGAACGCCAGCACCTGCAACGACGAATCCCGTCGCGGTGGAGACATTATAGGTGCCCTTGGCATCGCCGCCGGTTCCGACAATGTCGATGGCGCCCGCGGGGGCTTCGAGCTTGATCATCTTGCCGCGCATTGCCCGGACGGCGCCCGCAATCTCGTCCACGGTCTCGCCGCGCGCCCGCAAGGCGACCAGAAAACCGGCAATCTGCGCCTCGGGTACACCGCCATCCATGATGGCGTCGAAGGCGCTTGCCGCCTCCTCCTCGCTCAGGCTCTTGCCATCAGCGACCTTTTCCAGGTGGGGGCGGAATTTGATTTCTGAATCAGATATTTCGCTCATCGGGACACTCCGGTTCTTCCGCCGTGCATGACCTTGGCCAATTCCAGATTGGGTTTGATCGGCTGCCAGTTGATCCGCGCGATACGCAGGAAATTCGCCAGCAGCGCATGGCCATAGTCGGAAGCGATGCTTTCGGGGTGAAACTGCACGCCGAAAACCGGCTGGCTTTGATGTTCCAGCGCCATGATAAGCCCATCCGAGGTGCTGGCCGTGATCCGCAATGAGGGCGGAAGCGTTTTCTCCTCGACCAGCAGGGAATGATAGCGCGTCGCCACGAACTCGGATGGCAGACCGGAGAAAATTCCTTCACCGGATGAGTAAATTGTGGAAACCTTGCCATGCATAAGCTTAGGCGCACGGATGACCTTGCCGCCATAGGCCTGACCGATGGCCTGATGGCCGAGACAGACGCCCAGAAGCGGGATGCGGCCATTATTGGCCTTGATCAGATCGAGGCAGATCCCGGCTTCGTTCGGCGTGCACGGACCCGGCGAGAGCACGATGGCTCGCGGCTTTTCCGCCAGGACTTTCCGGACCGTGATCTTGTCGTTCCGGTACACACGGCAGCTCACACCAAGATCGCCGAAGAAGTGCACCAGATTATAAGTAAAACTGTCGTAATTATCGATGAGGGTAATCATACGCACCTCCGCTGTTCGGCAGATCAGCAAAAATCTGCCCGGTAGTCCAGCGGAAACGCCAACTATGCAACGATTGGTAAGGGTTACGTCCGCGCCTTCATCGCCGGTCACGCGTAAAGGATCGGATAGAGCGACGCGATCAGCAATGTTGCCATGACGATATTGAAGATGCGCATGCGGCTGTTGCTCGTCAGGACACGTTGCATTTGCCGTCCCAGAAGGATCCAGACACTGACCGAGGGCAGGTTGACCGCGCCGAACACAAGGGCGACCAGCGCAATCGCGGCCATAGTCCGGGACGGTGCGTAAAGGCTGATCGCCGTCAGCGCCATCGCCCAGCCCTTCGGATTGATCCATTGAAACAAGGCCGCCTGCAGGAAGGTCAAAGGCGTGCCCGTCCGGCTGATCTCGCCTTGGGGTGCGACGGTCGCGATTTTCCAGGCGAGGAACAGCATATAGGCGACGCTGACGATCTTCAGTGCGGTGTAGGCGTCAGGATAGATCTTGAAGATCTGCGCCAGCCCAGCTCCGATGAGCACGGTCATCAGAACGAAGCCGAGACTGATGCCAAGCAGATGCGGGATCGTCCTGGTGACGCCGAAATTGGCGCCCGAGGCCATCACCATCAGGTTGTTGGGTCCCGGCGTGATCGAGGTGACAAGGGCGAATGCGGCAAGTGCCGTAAGGATTTCGTAGCTCATGACGCAATAATATGCGATTATATCCGCCAATATATTGCATTTTGCAGCGTAGAGATCTGAAAGTTTGCAACAAACAATGAAGACAGACGCTATTACCGATAGAATATTGCAGAATCTGACGCGGGACGGGCGGATCAGCAATAGCGAACTGGCGGAAAAGGTCGGCCTTTCGCCTTCGGCCTGCCTGCGCCGCGTGCAGGAACTCGAACGCAGCGGAATAATCAAGGGCTATCGCGCGATCCTCGATGCTGCCGCTCTGGGCGTTTCCTTCACCGCCTACATCGCGGTCGGCCTGTCGGATCATTCCAAGGCGGGGCAGACCGCGTTCGAGAAGTCCATCAGACATGCGCCGGAAGTTCGCGAATGTCATAATGTGACGGGGACAATCGAATATCTGCTGCGGATCGAGGTGCGGGATCTGGCGGCGTACAAGGCGTTCCATACCGACGTTCTGGGAACCTTGCCGCAAGTGACGTCGCTCACATCCTATGTGGTGCTCGCATCGCCCAAGGATGAGCGGGCGTAAAGGAAGCGTTCAGCCGGATTCCCGCGCGTCGATCTGCTTCGGCGATATGAAGAGCGTCAGAGTTCCGTTCCCGGACTTAACATCTGACCAATCCTTTGCGTCGAAGGTGATGCTGGCAATTGCCGCCGTTGGATATTTGCTTGAAAGCGCATAACGTGCATCGGCTTCGCCCGTTCCCGCCATGCCCATCGCGAAGGCGTGCATGCCCGGATTGTGCCCGATCATCATGACATGCGCCGGATGCCCCTCCACATTGCGCAAGATGCCGAGCATGGTGTGCTGAGTGGCGAGATAGAGCGCTTCGGAATATTCCGTATGCGGCTTGACCGGCCAATCCGCCCATGCAAGGTCGAGCGTTGCGCGTGCGCGTTTCGCTGCGGAACACAGAATCAGATCGGGAATCAGCTTATGCGCTGCCAGATAGCGCCCCATGACCGGCGCGTCGTGCTCGCCGCGTTCGTTCAGCGGACGATCGAAATCGGTAAGATCCGCATGATCCCAGCATGATTTCGCGTGGCGGAACAGAGTGAGTGTCAGCATGGAAGCTCACAAGCGTTTGATATGCTGCAACTAAAAAAATCCTTGGTTAACGGGTATTCACTCGCAACTTTGTCTACCCCATTAATGGGGGAAGTCAAAGGCTTACATGGCCAAATTCCTCACCCAGACGGATCTCATGAGCATTTTCGCGATGCCTTTATGAGTTGATTTTAAAATACTCGAAATATTCCAACATTTCAAAGACATCGCCCAGTCTTGAATCGCTTGAAGCCCGTTCTAACCCTTGGCCAGGCTCAAACGATCCAGCCGCAAGCGGTGCCGCTCATCCGTCAGGCGCCAGACACTGGCGAAGACAGCGCCCAGCACGCCGAGCCCTGTCGCGCCGCCGATCAGAAACATGATCAGGAGCTGATATTTGACGGCTTCCTGCGGATCGATACCGGACAGGATCTGGCCCGTCATCATGCCGGGAAGGGATACGACGCCCGTTGCCGCCATCGCATTGATGATCGGCGTAAAACCACTGCGTAAGGCCCGGCGCGTCACGGGCATGACGGCCTCCCAGCGGGAGTGTCCGAGCAGCAGCCGCGCTTCGATGGCGGTGCGCTCCCGGTAAAGTGTCGTGTGGAGCGTATCGAGCCCGAGGCTGACACCCGTCATCGTATTGCCGAGGATCATGCCGAACAGGGGCAGGGCGAATTGCGGCGACCACCAGGGCGATGGCTGGATCTGCGTCGTCAATGCGATGATCGTAACCAGCGTTCCGGCGATCATCATGGATGACGCGCCAACGCCATAGCCCCATATCCCGGCTATTTTCCGCTCCTGACGCGCCCAGATTTCCCGGCCCGCAAACGTCACCATGGCGATGGCCACAGCCAGCGTGATCCAGGGCGAAGCCGCCGCGAAGACGGCTTTCAGCAACAGCCCCACCATGAGAAGCTGGACGATCATGCGCAGCGATGCGATCAGAAGCTGACGCTCCAGTCCTAGATTGAGGAGGATCGAAAAGACCGCGTTGAGCAAGAGGAAGAGCGATGCTGCAACAAGGTCATAATAGGACAGCGTGATATAGCTGCTCATGCGGCGGTCATAGGCATGTTGATGATACACCCGTCCTTGATCGTGATCTGTTTGTTCGCCAGCCTTCCTGCCTGTTCGCGATCATGCGTAACCAGAAGAATGATGACGCCGTGCTCAAGCTGATGCCGTACGATCTCCTCGACTTTCGTTGTCGATGCCGCATCCAGTGCCGCGGTTGGCTCGTCAAGCAGAAGAACCTGTGGGGAGCCTTGCAACGCCCTCACGATTGCTAGTCGCTGGCGTTCGCCGGTGGAAAGGCGGCTGACCTGCCAGCCGAGTGCGTCCGGCAGGCCAACGTCCTTCAGTGTCGACGACATGTCCGGCTCTGGTTTGAAATGTTCGGCCACGCGATCCGCCCACCAGCCGCTTTCGGCGGGCACAAGGGATACGAGCCGTCGCCACTCATAAGCCGGCATCTCGTTGCGGCTTCGCCCATTCAAACGGACATCGCCGTCATTCGGGTCAAGGTCCGCAATGGCGCGCAGGAGAAGCGACTTGCCTGAGCCTGAGGGGCCAAGAACGGCGATGCATTCGCCTTGGGCTATCGAAAGGTCAACAGGACCGACAAGCCCGGTCTTTAGTTGGATGATGTCAAGCAATGGTTTGGTTTCATGATTGGCTGTAAGCGCGATCAGCGCCTTTGTCCTGAAGCCGCAAATATGAACAACGCGATTTGCTCCTTAGCCTTACAAGAATTCTGCGACTGATGCTTTCAGCACGGCCAAATCCCCATCCCGCGATAACCTATGCTCGCCGTCCTTGATCAGCGTCATCCGCACATCGTCCGTGCCCAGAAGGTCCATCAGCGCCGCCGCGTGCTGCCACGGCACGTCCGGGTCGCGCATGCCCTGCACGATGCGCACCGGGCAGCCGGGATCGAAGCTGCTTCCGGCGAGCAGATGATTGCGGCCTTCCTCGATCAGTGCGCGGGTCAGCGCA
>CAYOUP010000210.1:0-6607 GCA_964407125.1 uncultured Hyphomicrobiaceae bacterium
TAACAATGGTAGGAATGATAATGTCGATAATTCGTATCCCAACTTTGTTGAAATCCGCCATCGCTGCGGGCGCTGTCTTGCTGTTGAGCAGCTTTTCTGTCCAGGCTGAGCCCGCCAGATCAGAAGAAAGCGGTCTGTGATTCAAAGGCTGCTTTCTTTATAATTTTAATAATATAGTTCGAATAGGGACGATAAGATCGACGCTTGCATGAGATTCGACCAAGGGGACTGGGGACAAGAATGAGCCTGGCTGCGGCGGCACTCCGCAAGATCATCGAATTATGGGCGCTCGCGGGAGGGCTGCTGTTGCTTGCGGTCGTTCTGCTGAACGCGGCCAGCCTCACCGGCAATATCTTTCTCAACCAACCCGTGCCCGGTGATTTCGAAATTGTCGAAATGGGCGTTGCCGTCGCGGTTTTCGCTTTCCTTCCCTATTGCCAGATCACCGGCGCGAATGTCTCGGCCGATATCTTCACCGCATGGGCTGGACCGCGCACCATCAGCGCCCTGGGCGTTATCGCTTCCCTGGTGGCATTCGGGTTTGCCGCGTTATTATTCTGGCGGATGTATCTGGGACTGCTCGATTATCGCGAATACCGGGAAGTCACCACCATCTATCAAATTCCCATCTGGATCGCTTTCGTCCCAATTCTCATATCGCTCTTCCTGCTCTCGCTTGGCTGTGTTCTAACCTGTATAGACGCATTCAGGGGCAAGCTGGCCAGTTAGCCGGGGCGCTCAATAAAAACGGTCACACAATTTCATGGATAGCAATCTGCTCATCGGCCTCTACGGCCTTGCCGCCCTCGTCGCCTTGATCGCGCTGCGCATGCCGGTTGCCTATTCCATGATGCTGGTCGGCGCTATCGGCACGGCAATTCTATCCAGCCCGGCTATCCTGTTGTCGCAGCTCAAGACACTCGCATACGGGCAGTTCTCGATCTATGATCTTTCGGTCGTTCCGATGTTCGTATTGATGGGAACCATCGCGACACACGCCAAGCTCTCACGCGATCTGTTCCGCGCGGCCAATGCCTGGCTCGGCTGGCTGAAGGGCGGTGTCGCCATGTCGGCCATCGTCGCCTGTGCGGGATTTGGCGCTGTTTGCGGCTCATCCCTCGCCACCGCCTCGACCATGGGGCAGGTCGCTCTGCCTGAACTCAAACGCTACCACTATTCCAACGCGCTCGCGACCGGCACGCTGGCGGCCGGCGGCGTTCTCGGCATTTTGATTCCGCCCTCTATCGTACTCGTGGTCTACGCAATCATCGTAGAAGCAAATATTGTCACGATGTTCACCGCGGCTTTCGTACCGGGCATCATCGCTGTCATCTTCTTCTCCTTGACGATTGCCATCTATGTCCGGCTCTTCCCAAATTCCGGCCCACCCGGCGATCCCGTTCAGCGTCAGGAACTGATCAATGCCTCAATCGCGGTTCTGCCTGTCGCGACGATATTCGGGCTGGTCATTGGCGGCATCTATTTCGGCTTCTTCAACCCGACACCAGCGGCCGCAATCGGCGTCTTTCTGGTCGCGGTCTACGGTATTGCGCGCGGCGATGTACGCTGGCGGGAAATGCGCAAATCGCTGCTATCGACGGCACAGACAAGCGGTATGATCTATCTGATCCTGCTCGGTGCCGAACTCCTGAAGATCTTCATGTCACGTGGCGGCGTTCCGCAGACGGCGGCGCAGATGATGGCGACAAGCGGTCTTGATCCTTACACGATCCTGATTCTGCTGCTCATCGCGCTGATCCTGCTCGGCTGTCTGATGGACAGCCTGTCCATGATCCTGCTTGCCATACCGTTTTTCTGGCCCGTGATCGCCGGGCTCGATTTCGGCCTGAGCGCCGAGGAGACCAAGGTCTGGTTCGGCATATTGGCGCTGATCGTCGTTGAGCTGGGCCTGATAACGCCGCCTGTGGGAATGAATGTCTTCGTCATCAATTCACTGGCGCGCGATGTGCCGATGGCGCAAACCTTCAAGGGTGTATTCCCGTTCTTTCTCATAGAACTTGTCCGTGTGGCGCTGCTGATCGCCTTCCCCTCGCTGGCGCTATTTCTGCCGCGCCTGCTGCAATAACAAAAAGCACCCCGGCCAGACGACAAGGACGGCTGGCCGGGTACACATTTTTGCAATCCCTGATGGTCAGGACGAAGCAGACTTGGCTGGCAACGCCACATAGCGCTGGTTGTCGCCATGCTTGATCAATGCGAGTGCCTTTGAACGCCCTTTATCCAGTGCAGCACCAAGCGCCTGCTGGAGCTCCTTGGCGGAGGAGATATCCTTGTCGCCTATCTTGAGGATGACATCGCCAACCTGGATGCCGACATCGGCAGCAGGTCCCGTCGGATCGACATCGGTGACCACGATGCCTTCCTCGCCAGCGCCTTCGACAGACGAAGCGGGAGCCACGCCCAGGCCGAGCTTTTCAAGGTTCTGTCCGCTCTGCTCGTTCTGGCTCAAGACGCGACGCGGTTGGTCATTCTTCATCTCGCCAAGTGTGACCCGGATATTGCGTTCCTTGCCGTCACGCACGACCGTCAGCGCGACTTTCGTGTCAGGCTCCATATTGCCGATCTTCCGCGCCAGATCGCGGGCATCTTCGACTGTGACGCCGTCGACTTTTGTTATGACGTCACCAGATTTGAGATTTGCCGTTTCTGCCGGACTGTTTTCCTGCGGCTGTGAGATCAGCGCGCCTTTCGCATCCGAAAGACCCAGGCTCTGCGCAATATCTTCCGTCACCGGCTGGATCTGGACGCCGAGCCAGGCCCGGTCGACACGGCCTTTTTCCTTGAGCTGAGGAATGACCTGGTTGACCGTCGTTGCAGGGACGTCAAAGGCAATACCGACATTGCCGCCGCTTGGCGAGAAAATAGCCGTATTAATGCCGACGACATCTCCGGCAAGGTTGAAGGTCGGTCCGCCGGAATTGCCGCGGTTAACCGCAGCATCGATCTGGATATAGTCGTCATATGGGCCTGAGCCGATATCGCGGCCTTCTGCCGAGACGATACCTGCGGTAACCGTGCCGCCCAGTCCGAAAGGATTACCGACGGCAAGGACCCATTCGCCGATTTTGGGTTTGTCTTTTGCCATTTTGACGAACGGGAAATCGGAACGGCCCTTCACCTTGATCAGTGCAAGGTCCGTCTTCGGATCGGTGCCGATGACTTCAGCCTTGTAGTTCTGGTCATCATCGGTCACGACTTCAACATTCGTCGCGCCGTCAACCACGTGATTGTTGGTGATGGCGTAGCCGTCAGCAGAGATGAAAAATCCGCTGCCGAGCGCATGCTCCAATGGTCCATGTGGCCGGTTATTCCGCGGCATGTTGTGAAACTGGAAGGGGGAGTTCTCGAAGAAATGCTCGAAAGGCGTTCCTTTGAACGGGTTCTCACCGTGGAACGGGTCCTGCATATCGGGTTGGTTGCCATTGGCGGCGACGCGGCGGGTCGGATCGATTTTGACCTGAACGGAAACAACAGCAGGCTTCACCTTCTCGACAAGGCTGGCGAAGTCCGGCGCTCCAATTTGCCCCTGAATGGCCTGGTTGCTGGATGCAGAAGCTGAGTTGACGAATTGCGGTACCGCCAGGCCAGCAAGCAGTGCGCACATGCTGACGCCAATCACCAACTTGCGCCCCAGATGTTCACGCAGATTCAGTGACTTTTGCGGGATTCCCGTTTTAAGAGTAGGCTTGATCATGGTTTATTCTCCAAAAAACAGCGGCAGTGATATTGCGCCGCTTCAAAAAGCTGTGTGCATCATCGCGTAGCCCACATTGCCGGATGATGGACAAGACCATACAGTTTTGTAAGGAAAGAACAGGAACGCGACCTTCAGATTCCGCGAGGCTTCATTGCGGCGGGCATGGCGTTACAGCGCGTCGGCCTGCGCTCTCACCGAGCCCATACGGACCGAGAGGTTTGCAGTCGCAGTCTGTATAATCCGTTGAAAGACGATCTTTACACAGAGGCCGGGCTGATTGTCGCTGAGCGTGATTTTTGCGCCATGAAGCTGTGCGATTGCAGCAACCAGACTGAGGCCGAGGCCGCTGCCGGGCGTCGAGCGCGATTTCTCAAGACGGTATAGTCGCTGGAAGACCTTTTCCCGTTCCGCTTCGGGAATGCCGGGGCCGGTGTCGCGAAGTGTAACCGTCAAGGATCGATCCTCCACGAGAAGGCGCAGCGATATCAGCGTGCCTTTCGGCGTATGTCTGATCGCATTTTCGATCAGATTGGCGAAAAGCTGGGTCAGCAGCTCGCGGTCTCCGGAAATGATCGCATCGAAACGCGTATCGATCGAGGTTTCAAGACGAAAACCCTCATCCTCGATCACGGCGCCATAGGCATCGGCAAGGTCGCCGAGCAGCTCTTTCATATCCAGTGGTGCGAAGCGTTTCTTTCCTGCACCCGCCTCGAGCTGCGTAATCCGCAATAGCGCCTCGAACGTCTCGACGATCGTATCGATCTCGCTAAGTGCACGGCAAGTCGCCGTACGAAACTCCTCCACGCTTTGCGCGTTGACGCGGGCATCGTCGAGTTTCTGGCGCAAGCGTCCGATGGGATGCTTCAGATCATGGGCAATATCCGACGACGTCTGATTGACGCCAAGGATAAGGTTGTGAAGCTGGTCGAGCGTGCGATTGATCCGCATTGCGACGTGGTCGAGATCGTCGCTCGATCCCTCGACAGGCACGCGCCGGGCAATCTGTCCCTCGGCGACGGCTGCGAGCGTTGAGCCGAGAGCGTCGATCTTGCGCTGTGCGCGCCGGGCGAGAAGCGTGCCGAGAAGGGCCGGGATGACGATGGCCAGAGCAACGCCCCAGATGAGAACGTGCAAAAGTGTTGCCGTTGTCTCCGAGATTGTCCGGTCATTGGCGCCGACGAGCAGAAACCCTTGCGAAACCGGCCTCCAGATCGCGTAAAAACGGTCCTCCGGATGGCCGATATCCTGAATGGCGGGGAATGCGCGCCGGTCGAGGAGACGCCAGCCGGTAAAGCGTGGAGCCTGATGAATATTGCCCGCAACGAAAGCGCCATTTTTGTCCTGCAGCAGGAAAATGCTGTCGGCATCGCGAACGGAAGCAGCTTCGCTTGTCACGACCTGAGACAGGTCCTTGAAGCCCTGTTTGAGATCGACACGCAGAAGCGCATCCTGAGTTTCGATGACGCGGCCTCGAATATCGGCTTCCAGCGAATTGCTGATACTGAAATAGAGCAGCGCGAGGAGCAGGGTAACCGTCACCACAAACAGGCCGCTGAACGCGATAGCCAGACGGATCGCAGTTCGGCTTTTGAGTTCCTCAATGCGCATCAATTGAATAGCCCGTACTCCGGATCGTCTGTATCAGCTCCGTATCAAAAGGTTTGTCAACCTTGGCTCGCAGACGGGAGATATGGGTTTCCACAACGCTGGTCTTGGGATCGAAATGAAAATCCCAGACGCGTTCGAGAAGCATGGTGCGGGTGAGAACGCGCCCCTTGTTGCGCATCAGGACTTCAAGCAAGCGGAACTCCCGGGGCTGGAGGTCAATGCGTTTGCCCTGACGTGTGACGGTGCGCCGGATCAAATCCATATGAAGATCACCGACCGTCAATGTCGTTTCCTCGCCTCTCAGATGAGGCCGTCTTGCGACCGCATGAATGCGCGCCATAAGTTCTGTGAATGCAAAAGGTTTGGAAATGTAATCGTCGGCGCCGGCTTCGAGGCCATTGACACGATCCTCAACGCCCCCGAGCGAGGTCAGAAAAATTGCAGGCACATGCCGTCCCGCGCTCCGAACGGTGCGCAAGATGGACAGACCGTCGAGACCTGGCAGCATCCGGTCGACAATCAGCACATCATAATCTTCTGTCGTTGCCTGAATGACGGCTTCACGCCCATCTCGAAAACAATCGACGTGATGGCCCTCTTCGGCAAGGCCGCGAGCGATATAATCCGATGTCTCGTTATCGTCTTCGATGACCATAATCCGCATGGCCTCGACCTCCGGGATAACGTGGCGGAAAGGAAGGCAATTCAAATTTATCGGGACAATCCGTGCCTTACCATTACCTGTTATCCATTATATTGGTATCTTCCGCCGGAAGTTGAGACCCCGAAAGCCATTTCATGCTCAAATTCACTCCATTGGCACCAAAGCGGCAGGGATGACGGCTGCCGCCTTGGCACAGGGTCAGCCTACTTCTTCACGCAGACATTCTTGGTGTCGTCCCATTTCATATTCTTCACCTTGATACATTCGGCTTTGGTTTTCGGGACGGCGGCGGCTGCGTAAGCGGCAATCGGCGCAGCGGCTGCAACCAGCACGCTTGCGGCAATTGCCGTACCCAAAAGTTTCGTAATCATAGTCCTTACTCCCTTGATAATTCTGCCACGGAAATTGCGTGGCGAGCGGACTATGCTCCGGGATCCTTACCGGCAGTTTGCCACGTGATTACAGATTTGTATGGGGAGTAACATCATTGCGCCTTCTTGGAACACGGGACCGTCATGTCCATGACTTTATTGCTTTTTCCTGCGCGTTCTCTTCCATGATTTCCATTTGGATCTGCTGGATTTCAGCCAATCGCTCCCATTGCCTGAACAGCAAAT
>CAYOUP010000211.1:0-6557 GCA_964407125.1 uncultured Hyphomicrobiaceae bacterium
CCTCTCCCCCTGGCGGGAGAGGGCGGAATGCGTCAGCATTCCGGGTGAGGGGGAGAGTGTTTCGCAGAAGTCTCCGCGATATGAGGAGTAACCATCAACCCTCCGTATACCCCTTCAACTCGCCATTGATCACATAGCGGAGAATGTCGATCACCTGGGCCGTTTCCTTGCAGACTGCGAGGGCCGCGCCGTCGATCTCCTTCAGCGCGTGGGCGTGCTCATCCTGGTGGATGACGATCAGCGCCTTGCCGAGCGCCGCCGCTAGCCCCGCGTCGAAGGCCGCATTCCACTGCCGGTATTTCTCGCCGAAGCGCACGACGACGATGTCCGCCTTTTCGATCAGCGTGCGCGTGCGGATGGCGTTGAGTTTCGCGCCCTTGTGATCGTGCCAGAATTTGTCCGGCTCCCTGCCGAGAATGGCGACGCCGCAATCGTCGGAGGCTTCATGATGCGTGACCGGCGCGTCGAGCCGGACCGGCAAGTCGGCGTTCCGGACGCCCGCCGCGATCTCCTCGCGCCAGTCCGTGTGGATTTCCCCCGACAGATAGACGCGCCATAAATTTTTGTCCCGAGCCATAAGCAATCCTTCTGTTTTTCGAATATATTGCCTGGATATTGGGCCAAGGAAGCCGCATTCACAACCCGCGAAGGGGGCGCAACTTCGCCAAGGAAAAGAAGCATGTCTGACAAACAACTCGATGCGCGGGGGCTGACCTGTCCGCTGCCGGTCCTGAAGCTGCGAAAGGCGCTGAAAGACATGGAGGCGGGCCAGACGATCGAGATGCTGGCGACCGATCCGGGCGCGCTTGAGGATGTTCCGAATTTTTGTGACTCGGCGGGCTGTGTGCTCCTTGAAACCGGCACCGGGGAAGCGAATATTTACCGTTTCGTCGTCAGGAAAGGCGGCGCATGATCCCGCCGGGACGCGAAAGGACGATTCACGGGGAGAAATCCCTTGCGGATCAAGGTGCTTCCCCTGAAAAAATCGCTTTACATTGGGGCCGGTTAGTTTTACGTGACCCCCGCAATGCGGTTGTTGCCGCCCACTCTGGTTTTGCCAGGCAATTTACGGAGGATTCATGGGATGGAAAAATACCGCAATGCGGAACATCTCCTGGATATCTGCCGGCGCGAACAGCCGGTTCTAGCATTCCGGCCGCATGCCGCCGCCCGCGCATCGGGCTGGTTTCTGGACAATTTTCCCGGACGCGTGCTTTACGCCGTAAAGGCGAATGACGCACCGCATGTGCTCAGCACGCTGGGCGACGCCGGGATTTCCGATTTCGATGTCGCTTCGATCCGGGAGCTGGAAAGCGTAAGCCGGATCGGCGACGCGCAGGCCCATGCAATGAATCCGGTCAAGTCACGCGCGTTCATCCGCAAGGCGTATTTCGATCATGGCGTGCGCACTTTCTCGCTCGACAGCGAAGCCGAGCTTGAGAAGATCCTTCAGGAAACGGGACGGGCCAAGGATCTGACCTTGTTCGTGCGCTTCGCCTGCAATTCGGCCTTCAGCGAAATTCCGCTCGAAAACAAGTTCGGCATCTCCTGGCATGAAGCGGCGGATTTATTGTGCCGGACGCGGCAGGCGACGGAGCATCTTGGCCTGACCTTCAATGTCGGCTCGCAGGCCATGTCGCCTGAGGCTTATGGCCATGCCCTGCGCACGACATCGCAGCACATCATCCATGCCGGTGTCGTGGCCGATATCATCGACATTGGCGGCGGTTTCCCGAGCGTCTATCCCGATCTTGAGGCCCCTGCCCTTTCGTCCTACATCGACGAGATCAACGAGGTCTTCCACCAGATCGCGGTCGGCTGGCATTGCGAGCTCTGGGCGGAACCGGGCCGCGCGCTGGTTGCGGAAGCGGAGTCGCTGATCACTCGCGTGGACGCAAGGCGCGGCGATACGCTCTACATCAATGATGGCTCGTTCGGTGTGCTCTACGACGCTGCGCATCTCGATTTCGTCTTCCCCTGCCGCCGGGTTGGCGAGAAGGGCGAACATCAGCAGCCGCTGGCGCCTTTCGCGCTTTACGGCCCGACCTGCGACAGCGCCGATTATATGAAGGGACCGTTCTATCTGCCCGCGGATATGGCCGAGGGCGATCATATCGAGTTCGGCAATCTCGGCGCTTACGGGCGCGTCATGGCGGGCAAGTTCAATGGCTGCGGTCATTATGACGAGGTCGTGCTTGAGGATGAGCCGATGCTGACGGCCTATGGCCTGCCTCTTGCGGCGGCCGAACAAGCGGGCAACGCAGCGGAAACGGCATGAGCGGGTTGGTCTTTCGAAGGTCCGAAGACGGATTCCTTGGGCTTTCGTCTGATGAGGCCGGCGATCCGGAAGCCGCGCGCGCTGTCATAATTCCATTTGGCCTCGAAACCAGCGTGACCTATGGCTCCGGCACGGCGAAAGGGCCGGACGCGATCATTAACGCCTCGCCCAATCTTGAATTTTTCGACGAGGACCTCTGGTGCGAGCCATTCCGGCGCTTCGGCATCGCAACGCTGGTAGCGCCCGAGATTGTTCCGGTTCTCACCGATGCGCTCGATCAGCTTGAGGATATTGTCCGAAAGGTTTTGGATGCAAACCATTTCCCGCTGGTGTTGGGCGGTGAGCATTCGCTGACGGCGGGCGCGATCCGTCCGTTTGCGGAACGCTATCCCGGCCTTGTCGTGCTGCAATTCGATGCCCATTCCGATCTGCGGGACGGCTATCTGGGCGAGCATTATTCTCATGCTGCCGCAATGCGGCGCGTTCTCGACCATTCGGGCGTCTCACTGGTCGGCGTCGGCATCCGCGCGACAGACATCTCGGAAGTCCCTTTCATCGAGGCGAACCCGGAGCGCGTCAAAATCCACTGGGCGAAGGATCGCCGCCGCTGGTCCGTCGAGGAGATCGTCGCGCCATTAACGGACCGTCCCATCTATGTGACATTCGATGTTGACGGCTTCGATGCCAGCCTAATGCCTGCGACGGGCACGCCGGAGCCGGGTGGATTTTTCTTCGACGAGGCATGCGAGATCCTGCGCGCCGCCGGACGTGCTGGAAATATCGTCGGCGCAGATATCGTCGAACTCGCGCCGATCTCCGGCTTTCATGCCTGCGAATTCACGGTCGCGAAACTGGCCTACAAGCTGCTCGGATATGCGCTAGCTCAGAATGCTGGGTAGCCGGACCGCCGCGACGCATTCCCGAAGCCTGCTAACGTAGAATCGCCCTCTGCGGTGACGAAAGCTATCTCAGCCCGCACTGGTCCTGCGTGAGGTCAACAGCGAGAACGCATTCTTGAAGCGAACCTCGAAATCTTCATACCTTGTGAGCTGATCCAGTGGCGGGACAATTGCCACGATCGGATTAAGCGCGAGCGAAAATCTCATCAGTTTCAGTGCATTACCTGCATCACCACGCATGAGACGGGACAGCGCCGACCAATAGGCTCTTTTCCCGAGCCTCCTCAGCGCCCGAACGCGCAGCGCTTCGCTATTGGGTAGATGCGTGCCTTCACCAGCACCAAAGAACAGATTTATGAGATCCCTGGTGCTGTTGAAATTCCGCATCGGATTGCTCCAGATGCCAATCGAAGTGTTCGATTGGTGCAAACCCTGCAATGACTGTATCGCATTGGTTTCGGCAACCTTCCCCAGCGCCGCCAGACGCATGAAAACGAGCAGGTCCGCCAGATAGTAGACCTCATCCGTGTACAGTACTTCTTTCTGAAAATGCGTGCGCACGAGAGGCGAAACAATTCGGATGATATCATTGCTGCAGCGTTCGAGATATTCGCTGCCGTCCAGAATCTTCCAACGCGTATCCTGTCGATCCTCTGGTATGACGAAACTCACGTCATTGTCATAGAATTTGTGATAGCGCCCGAAAGCGAAGACGGCTTCCTCATGTTCGTCCAGTACCGCCCGTGCTCGCGCCAGGCTTCCCGGCGCCAGCATGTCGTCAGCCGTAAGCATCAGGAAATAATCGGCTTCCGCCCATTCAATACCTTCATTGATGGATGCGTGCACACCGAGATTTTTTTCATGGACGCTGATGGAAATGCGCGGATCTTCCGCTGCGAGGCGTTCCGCGATTTCGACGCTGTTATCCGTCGACGCATTGTCGATGATGCGGATGCGCAGATCGTCTATGGATTGAGACTGAATGCTGCGCACACAGCGTTCGAGATAGTGTCCGTAATTGTAATTCGGAATCGTAATATCAATGGAAGACATGCTCGTCTCTGATTGGAGAAAAAATTGAAACTGAAAAATAAGTAGAAAAATTCTTGCCTTTGAAGTGAAAGGGCTATCGACAAATACACACGCACAGGTTGCCACGCAAGACGGTCCTGAACAGTCCTGCACAGAAATTTGCTCAGCCGCAATGACACTTATGCGCGGCTAATTTGTAATGATTTCCGGTCCCATAAGCGATGTCGGCAGCCAGGTCGACAGGATCGGGACGTAGGTCACGAGGATCAGGAATATCATCATGATCCCGACCCAGGGCAATGCGGCCCGGACGACCGAGAGAACCGGCATTCCCGCCACGCCCGCCGTGACGAACAGGTTCAGCCCCACAGGCGGCGTGATCATGCCGATTTCCATGTTGACCACCATGATGATCCCAAGGTGGATCGGGTCGATGCCAAGCTCGACGGCGATGGGAAAGACCAGCGGCGCGACGATGACGATCAGCCCCGAAGGTTCCATGAACTGACCGCCGATAAGCAATATCACGTTGATGACGACAAGGAACATGATCGGCCCGAAACCGGCCGACAGCAGGGCTTCCGTGATAAGCTGGGGAATGCGTTCCTCTGTCAGCACCTGCTTCAGGATCAGCGCATTCGCGATGATGAACATCAGCGTGATGGTCAGCTTGCCGGCTTCGAAAAGCGTATCGCGCGTGTCCTTGTGGAAGAAGGCGGTCAGGAGCACATGCGGCCTTCTAAGCAGCGAAATCTTCTCGCCACCCTCCACCGCTTTGAGTGGCCCCATGTCGCGATAGACGAAATTCGCGATCAGGAAGGCGTAGACGGCTGCCACGGCCGCGGCTTCGGTCGGGGTGAAGACGCCGCCATAAATGCCGCCGAGTATGATGAAGATCAGGAACAGACCCCAGCCCGCCTCGCTGGCGGATTTCAGCCATGTGCTCCAGCTTGCGCGTTCCTCCGAAGGCAGTCCGCGGAAAACGGCGGCGGCCAGCACGCCCGCCATCAGCATGAGACCGGCGATAATACCGGGTAGAACACCGGCCAGAAACATGCGGCCAACGGATACGTCCACCGCCGAGGCATAAACAACCATCACGATGGACGGCGGAATAAGAATGCCGAGCGTACCCGCATTCGAAATGATGCCCGCGGCGAATTCCTTCGAGTAACCGACCTGCCGCATTCCCGCGATCACGATCGAGCCGATGGCGACCACGGTTGCGGGCGAGGAGCCGGAGAGCGCGGCGAACAGCATGCAGGCGAAGACGCCTGCTATCGCGAGACCACCGGGAAAATGCCCAACGCTGTCGATCGCAAAGCGGATGATGCGCCGTGCCACGCCGCCGGTGGACATGAATGTCGAGGCGAGGATGAAGAACGGAATCGCAAGCAGCGTGTAGTGCCCGGCAAAGGCATTGAAAAGGGTTTGCGCAATCGAGGCCAGCGATGTGTCGGAATAAACCAGCAGAAAGATGATCGAGGACAGGCCGAGCGAGAAGGCAATCGGAACCCCGATCAACAGGAAGCCAATCACCAGACCGAAAAGGAGGACGACCGACATGTGTTATTGATCCCCCTGATTTTGCTTCAGATCGGCCACGGCGTCTTCGGCTTCATGGCTGGCGATGATCAGTTCCTGCTGGCCGGTCCATACGCGCCAGCCCGCTTGCAGGATGCGGAAGACAAGCAGCGTCATGCCCAGAGGAAGCGCGAAATAGGGAATGAAACGAGGCAGCTTGTCCCAGGGTTCGCCGCCATTGAGGTAGGGCGCGAACCACTGCACGAAGCCGAATGCCGGTATGTCGTTGACTTCGTACCAGGAGCGATCGCCGATGAAGGGCAGCCAGTAATCCCATGAGCCCTTGCAAATGAGGATGGCGAAGGCCAGCGATGCGGCGACGGCGACAAGCGTCAGCACTCTGCGCGCCGCTGGCGGCAATGACGCTGCGATGATGTCCACGCCAAGCAAGGCATTGACCTTGACGCAATAGGATACGCCGATCAGCACGAGCCAGGCAAACAGGAACACCGTCGTTTCCAGAGCCCACAATATGCCGGAATTGAGAACGTATCGCGCTATGACGGCCGCGAAGGTCACGAGGGTCATGGCGCCGAGCAGAATGGCGATGAATGTTTCTTCTATTTCATCAATAAACCGGCTCACGCCGGATCGCGTCTCGCGCATCCCGCTCCCTCCCAGAAATGACCCGCCAGCCTGTCAATTGATTTTTGTATGGCACGTTCAGGCAGGCGCATTGAACAGCAGGCAGAACATCTGCCTGCTGTGATCGTGAAAGGTTTAGTTCGTCGAGTTGTACGATACGGCCGCCTTGATGACATCGG
>CAYOUP010000212.1:0-6538 GCA_964407125.1 uncultured Hyphomicrobiaceae bacterium
GGACACCGTTTATGTCGCTGCCTCGATCGGATTGGCTGTTGCCGGCTTGAGCACGGCGGCCGTTTCGAAAAATGTGTTTCTGTTGGGTGGCTGGGTTGGTCTTGGTGCAAAAGAACTCATTGCACTAGCAGTGCTGGCAGCGGCAATCCTCATTGGCAGCATAGGAGCCGCGATAGCCTATCAATCGGCTTCGTCGTCAACAGTCTCGACCTTCGATTATTCCTATCTGGCATTCAGTGTCATGTGGGGTGTCGTCATTTTTATGGAGGTGCCGGACGCGTTGACTATGCTCGGCATCGTCATGATTGCGATAGCCGGATGATCTCGGTTCGCCGGTAATCTTTCTCCGCATGCCATTATGGCGCCAGGGCGGCAATCACATCTCTGTTGCGCACGATGCCGACTGTGTTGCCCGCCTCGCAGGTCACACGCAACCCGTCGACATTCTGTGTCAGCGCGTCCATGACGTCTTCGAGGGATGTCGATGCCAATACCGATCGCCAATCCGCGCCCGCTTCGCCATTCGACATGACGTCCGCCGCGCGCAACACACGCAGTGGATTGATATGCTCGACGAAGTCCGCGACATACTCATTGGCTGGCGTACGTATTATCTCGCGCGGCGTGCCGCATTGAACGATCCGGCCGCCTTCAAGAATGGCGATCCGGTCGCCGAGCTTGAAGGCTTCGTCCAGGTCGTGGCTGACGAAGATGATCGTGCGTTTCAGATTGTGTTGCAGCTCCAGAAGCTCGTCCTGCAGGCGCGTGCGGATCAATGGATCGAGCGCTGAGAACGGTTCGTCCATAAGCAGGATCGGTGCATCGGTGGCGAAGGCGCGGGCGAGGCCAACACGCTGCTGCATCCCGCCGGAAAGCTGGCTGACCTTGTGCTTCGCCCAGTCGGTCAGACCGACAAGCTCAAGCTGCTGGCGCACCTTTTCCTCGCGTTCATGGCGTGGCTCACCGGCCAGTTCTAGGCCAAGGGCGACATTGTCGAGCACGTTCCGCCAGGGTAACAGGCCGAATTGCTGGAACACCATTGCGACCCGGTTGCGTCGGACCCGGCGCAGCGTCTGCGCATCGGCGCCAGTCACATCCGTCATGGCGTCTTCGCCATCGCTGACCAGAACGCGGCCGCGTGCGACAGGATTCAGCCCGTTCACGGCGCGCAAAAGCGTCGATTTACCGGAGCCGGAAAGTCCCATCAGGACGACGATCTCGCCGCGCTGAACAGTCAGCGAGCAGTTATGCACGCCGAGCACCTGCCCGGTCTTTTCCTGGATCTCGGTACGGTTCTCGCCTTGATCCATGAGCGGCAGAGCTTCCTGCGGACGTTTGCCGAAGACGATGCTCACATTGTCGAAGATAACTGCGTCGCTCATTTGCTGTCCCTCCGGATGCGGAGCATTCTGTCCAGCAAAATCGCGACGACCACGATAATGAAACCGCTCTCGAAGCCCAGCGCAGTGTTGACCTGATTGAGTGCGCGGACGACGGGAACGCCAAGACCATCAGCACCGACAAGCGCGGCGACGACCACCATCGACAGTGACAGCATGATCGTCTGGTTGAGGCCCGCCATGATCTGCGGCAGCGCATAGGGCAGCTCGACCTTGAAAAGCTTCTGCGTACCCGTTGCGCCGAACGCTTCGGCGGCTTCCAGCAGATGTTTCGGCGTGGAGGCGACGCCGAGATAGGTCAGGCGGATCGGCGCTGGCAACACAAAGATGACCGTGGCGATCAGGCCGGGAACCATGCCGATGCCGAAAAAGACAATGGCAGGAATGAGATAGACGAAGGTCGGCAGCGTCTGCATCAGGTCCAGCACGGGTTGAATGAACTGATAGAGCTGGGGACGGTGAGCGGCGTAAATCCCGATGGGAACGCCGATCGCCATACAGACGATGCAGGCGGATAGCACCAGCGTCAGGCTCTCTGTCGTTTCTTCCCAATAGCCCTGATTGAGAATGAAGAGAAAGCTGAGGAATATCAGCAAGCCGATCTTCCAGCTTTTCTGCAAATACCAGCCGAGGGCGGAGGCGAGCAGGGCGATAATCAGCGGATGCGGCGTTTGCAGGATCCAGAGCAGCGCATCGATCATCCCGCTCATGAATGCCGCCAGCCCATCGAAGAAACCGCCGCCATGTGTCTGAAGCCAGTCGAAGAACCCTTTGGCCCATTTGCCTATGGGGATCTTATTCTCCGTCAGCCATTCCAAAATCCGCTCTCCCTGAATAGAAAAAACCCTCGCCATATGGCGAGGGTTTATAGCATATCAAAGTCCAAGCGATTTCTTAACGGCTGGCAGGCCCGGTTCGCCGTCCTTCGTCGTAACGCCGTCGAGCCAGGTTGCGAGCGTGTCCGGATTTTTCTTCAGCCACGCTTCGGTTGCATCACTGGCATCCTCGCCATCATCGAGGATCTTGCCCATGATCTTGTTTTCCATGGCGAGCGTAAATTTGAGGTTTTTCAAGAGCTTGCCGACATTCGGGCATTCCTCGGCGTAACCCTTGCGTGTGGTCGTGTAGACAACGCCTTCGCCGCCGAAGAAATCCTCACCGCCGGGGAGATATTTCAGCGAGAAATTCGAGTTCATCGGATGCGGTTCCCAGCCCAGGAAAACGACGTGCTCATGCTTGGCGACGGCGCGCTTGACCTGCGCCAGCATGCCTTGCTCGGAGCTTTCCACGACCTTGAAATCTTTCAGGCCGTGCTTGTTTTCATCGATCAGGCTGACAAGATAGCCATTGCCTTCATTGCCCGGTTCGATGCCGTAAATCTTGTGGTCCAGCTCCTTGCCGAATTTGGCTATGTCGGCAAAGCTCTTCAGACCCGCTTCATACGTATAAGTTGGGACGGCCAGTGTGTATTTCGTGCCCTCAAGATTGACCGCAAGCTGCACGACCTCGCCGCTTTCAAGAAACGGTTTGATGGCTGCGTTTTGCGCGGGGATCCAGTTGCCGAGGAAAACGTCGACATCGTCGCTCTTGAGAGATTCGAATGTCACCGGAACCGACAGGACCTTGACGTCCACCTTATAGCCGAGACCTTCAAGCACATGTTTCGTTGCCGCAGTCGTCGTCGTGATGTCTGTCCAGCCGACATCGGAGAACACGACCTCATCGCACGCCGCATTTGCAGCGCTGCCCGTGGCAAGAAATAGTGCGGCCGCGCAAGTCAGAAGCGTTTTGCGTCGCATGGGTTGGACCTCCTTTTATCGTGGGATGAAAATTATTGATTGATTGACCAATTAACAACCATATGCTCCCATTTGTAAAGGTTAAGGCCCAAAAAGGTGCTTATTGATGCAGAAAGCCGGTGTTGCTGCGACGCGCAAAGATGCGCTGGTGCGCGCCGCCATTACTGAAGTGGGGCGCAGCGGATCGCTCGACGTAACGGTCAGCCAAATCGCTGCGCGGGCGGGTGTTTCGTCTGCTCTGGCGCATCACTATTTCGGCTCGAAAGAGCAGATCTTTCTGGCGGCGATGCGTCATATTCTATCTGAGTTCGGCACCAGCGCCCGCCGGGACGTCAAGTCGACGGACGACCCGCGTCTGCGCATTCATGCGATTATCGCCGCAAGTTTTGCGCCCAAGCAGTTCGAACGCGATGTCGTCGCCGCGTGGCTGGCTTTTTACGTGCAATCGCAGAAATCGTCCGAGGCCGCACGGCTCCTGCGCGTCTATGCCTACAGGCTCGACAGCAATCTTGTTTTCGAATTGCGCAAGCTTGTCAGCGATCGCGCGGCGCGGCGGATCGCGCAAGGGCTCGCCTCGCTGATTGACGGGCTCTACATACGCTGCGCCCTGCAGGACTGCGCGCCTGATCCGGTCGAGGCAAAAGATCTGGTAACGGACTATCTCGACATGTGCCTTGAACGGGCGCTCAGCCAGCGCACGGCGAAACCTGCCAGCACAGGAAAGCGCAAAGCGGGTAGGGAGCAGCGCGCATGAAGCGGCCCAATATTCTGATTTTCATGGTCGATCAGCTTAATGGAATGTTGTTTCCGGACGGTCCTGCGCGATGGCTGCATACGCCCAATCTGCACGCGCTGGCCGAGCGCTCAGTGCGTTTCGCCAACTGTTACACCGCATCGCCGCTCTGCGCGCCTGGCCGCGCCAGCTTCATGTCCGGGCAGTTGCCGCGCCGCACCCGCGTCTATGACAACGCGGCCGAGTTTGCCAGCGACGTCCCGACTTACGCCCATCATCTGCGCCGCGCAGGTTATCAGACATGTCTGTCCGGAAAGATGCATTTTGTCGGCCCGGACCAGCTTCACGGCTTCGAGGACCGTCTGACGACGGATGTTTATCCGGCCGATTTCGGCTGGACGCCGGATTACCGCAAGCCGGGGGAGCGGATCGACTGGTGGTACCACAATCTGGGCAGCGTCACCGGCGCGGGCGTCGCCGAGATCACCAACCAGCTCGAATATGATGACGAGGTCGCCTATAACGCGACGCGCAAGGTCTACGATCTCGGGCGTGGCGGCGATGACCGCCCGTGGATGCTGACCGTCAGTTTCACCCATCCGCATGACCCTTATGTCGCGCGCCGGAAATATTGGGATCTCTACGAGGATTGCGAGGATCTGCTGCCGAGCGTTCCCGCATTCCCCTATGAGCAGCAGGACGCGCATTCCAAGCGGCTGTTCGACGCCAATGACTGGCGCCGCTACACCATCACCGACGAGAATATTCGCCGCTCGCGCCGCGCCTATTTCGCCAATATCTCCTATCTCGACGACAAGATCGGCGAGATCATGGAAGCGCTGCGGGGGACGAGACAGGAGGATGATACGATCATCCTGTTCGTCTCCGACCATGGCGACATGCTGGGTGAGCGCGGGCTCTGGTTCAAGATGTCCTTCTTCGAAGGCTCCTCGCGCGTTCCGCTGATGATCGCCGCTCCGGACATGCCCGCCGGGCGCATCGCCGCGCCGGTCAGCACACTCGACATCCTGCCGACGCTGGCCGCGCTTGCCGGTATCGACATGAGCGAAGTCATGCCGTGGACGGATGGCCAATCGCTTGTTGGCCTGGCACAAGGCGAGGTGCGTTCGGAGCCGGTGCGGATGGAATACGCTGCCGAAGGTTCCAATGCGCCGCTCGTCGCGCTCAGGCAGGGCAAGTGGAAATACGTCCATTGCGAGCTGGACCTGCCGCAGCTTTTCGACCTCGAAACCGATCCCCATGAGCTGACCAATCTGGCTGACACGCCCGACCACGCCGACATCGCAGCCTCCTTTGCTGCGCAGGTGCACGAATACTGGGATATGGCCGCGTATGACGCCGAGGTCCGCCAATCGCAGGCACGGCGCTGGGTGGTCTATGAGGCGCTGCGCAACGGCGCCTATTACCCGTGGGACTACCAGCCGCTGAAAAAAGCGTCGGAGCGCTATATGCGCAACCACATGGACCTGAACACGCTGGAGGAAAGCCAGCGTTTCCCAAGGGGAGAATAATGCGCGCACAGCCTGAAGCCAGCCACTTCATCGACGGGCGCTATGTCGAGGACACGGACGGGCGCGTCATAGAGAACGTCTATGCGGCAACCGGAGAGGTCATTGCACGCCTTCATTCGGCAACACCTGCAATCATCGAGCAAGCTGTTGCGTCCGCCAAAGCCGCGCAAACGGTCTGGGCGCGAACCGTTCCGGTCGAACGCGGACGCATCCTGCGCCGTGCCGCCGACATTATCCGCGAACGCAACCGTGAACTGAGCGAATTGGAGACGCTCGACACCGCCAAACCGCTGCAGGAAACGCTTGTCGCCGACGCGACATCGGGAGCCGACGCGCTTGAATATTTCGGCGGCATTGCGGGCGCGATCGCGGGCCAGCATATCGATCTTGGCGGCGACTTCGTCTATACGCGCCGCGAGCCGCTCGGGATCTGCGTCGGCATCGGCGCATGGAACTATCCGACCCAGATCGCCTGCTGGAAAGCGGCACCGGCCCTCGTCTGCGGTAACGCGATGATCTTCAAGCCATCGGAAGTCACGCCGCTCTGCGCCCTGAAGCTGGCGGAAATCTTCATCGAGGCGGGACTTCCTTCCGGCCTCTTCAATGTGGTTCAGGGCTATGGCGATATCGGCGCCGCACTGGTCGCCCATAATGATGTCGACAAGGTTTCGCTGACCGGCTCGGTATCAACGGGCAAGCGCGTGATGGCGTTGGCTGGCGAAGGCATGAAACACGTCACGATGGAGCTGGGCGGTAAATCTCCGCTGATCGTTTTCGACGATGCCAATCTGGAGGATGCGATTGGCGGCGCGATGCTCGGCAATTTCTATTCCACGGGCCAGATCTGCTCGAACGGCACGCGTGTCTTCGTCCATAAGGCTATCAAGGAACGCTTCCTGGAGCGTCTCGCCGAACGCACATCGAAGATCGTCATCGGCGATCCGATGGATGAGGCGACTCAGATGGGCCCGCTCATCTCCGCTGCGCAATATGAAAAGGTGCTGGGTTATATGGCGCTTGGCATCGAAGAGGGCGCGCGTCTTGTCTGCGGTGGCGGGAAAACGGGTGTCGCCG
>CAYOUP010000213.1:0-6527 GCA_964407125.1 uncultured Hyphomicrobiaceae bacterium
CGGTCTTTCATGAGCCTGTCATTGCGGGTGAGCGCATCATCCAACGCCGCAAGCACGCCGGACAGAGCCAGCCCCGCAAAAGCCTCGTTGCGAAGAGCCTGTTTTACCGTCTCTGCGACCTTGGACAGGCTTTCCGGCCACGACGCTCGTGGAACGCTGGGCGCGTCATCGTGAAAGCGGTATATGATTTCGGCCAATATCTCGATGAGTCCGGGATCGAGTTGTCCTGCATCCGCGCAGCGGTCGAGCAGGTCCGCCTGATCGAAGCGGTTCATCTCAAGAACCCAGTCGATGGTTTCGGCGCCCTGCCCTCCCCCGTCTTCCACAGCGCCGAGCCGCAGATCACCGCTGGCATCGCTCAGGACCGGAATAAGTCGCCGGTATATTTCGGGCGCTGTTTTCCGGTTCAGAGTCAGCTCGCGTTCGAGAGCGCTGCGCCGCTTTTCGACAGTGGAGAAATCCAGATAGGCAAGCTTGACGGCGCGCTTGAGCTTGTAGGCGCGATCTCCGGCAAGAAAGATGATCGCACCATGAGTATCCATCCGCTCGACCTGATCGACCCGGCCCGCATCATCAAGCGCTCGATAAATCTCGGGTGAGGAGAGCAATTGTATCGTGCGGGACTGATCCGCAGGCGGAGCCTCCCTGCTTGATCCGCTTTTCCAGAATTTGAACAGCGGCATACCCAGATACCTTCCCGAACTTATTTGGAAACCGTCGCCATCCGTCGTTGACCCACCAGCTCCAAAGCTGAATGCAAGACTTGTTCCATCAGCCGTGATGGTAGTCCTTCACTGCCCGATATCCTTTGAGACAAATCATGATTTTCCCGGGAGAGACAACCCGGGAATGTCTTTCTGTGAATACAATCTGCCCATAGAATGCGCCAAACAGGCACGGGTCATATGCGGGAGGATGCAAATGAATGAGAGCGACCAAAGCCCTGCTGGCGACAGTCAGGAGAAGAAGGATGATCGCAGCGACAGCATTTTCGGCTGGGCTTACCGGATGTACCAGCGCTACGACAAGTGGAAAGGCCGGTATGAGTGGTTCGACTGGCTGATGAGCTTCTTCAAGGCGCACACGGCCACTAGCATCGCGGTGACCAGCGGCACAGCCGCCGTGGCGGTCGCGGCGGCGGTCGTCGTCGCCGATCCCGATTTGCGGCGCGAATATCTCCCCTTCCTGAGCAGCAGCGAGACCGTGCAGACGGAAAGCTGGGGCTCTTCGGTGATTTATCCGATCGAAGGCAATGACGAGGAAGGACGGCATGCTGCGTTCGATATCGCAGTCCTGCCGCAGGATCTGGCCTGGTCCCGGCGCAGCGACAGCGAGCTCGATCAGGCCGGCAACCTGATTTCAAACGCCAATGTTCCCGACCGGGTCTTCACGCCGGAATTGCGCGAAGGCCTGTCCCGATCGGGCGCGCTGATTGCCGTCGGCCTTGCCTCGCAGGAGGGGCAACTTCAGTCGGAAACGGCGCGCGCCTTACGGCGTGGAACGACGGCGGCGTCGTGGCTTGCCGCAATCAGCGATGAGGGCAAGCCGATCTGGATCCTCAATCTCGGCCAGTTCACCGGCAATTGCGAGGCCGTAACCGACAAGGCCGATACGAGCTGGCAACGTCCGTTGATTGTCGTCGGCATCCGGGAGCAGGAAGCACAGGTCGCTATTGATGAGGCCTTCGCCGACGCGATCAGCGACAAGTCCAACCTGCCCAGCCGTGACTGCTATACAAGCTTCGATCTCTCGCGCTTCCGGTAGATCGCCGGGCATGAAGCCGAATGCACCCGGCTAAATTTGCGGTGTCCGATTGGTCAGAACTTGCACCAGGATGTTCGTGTCGATATTTCCGCCGCTCAAGATCAGCCCGATGCGCTTGCCCTTCATGAGAGCGCCCTCTTTTAGTAATGCGGCAAGCGGCGCTGCCGCTGCGCCTTCGGCAACATTATGCGTCGTGGCGTAGAGTATGCGGATAGCTGCCGCGATCTCGTCCTCGCTGACCTTCATAATGCGATCGGCGCCTGCCTTGATGATAGCAAGTGCCTCGGCATTGGGCTCCCGGCAGGCCAGCCCGTCGGCAAAAGTGGCTGCGGACTTTCCGGGCAGGGGCTCGCCAGCCTCAAAGGATTGCCACATTGCCGGGGCGTTTTCCGCAACAACGCCAATAATTTTCGTTTTCAAGCCAAGCAAATCACGCACGGATATGACGCCGCAAATTCCTGAACCCATCCCGACAGGAACATAAACCGCATCCAAATCCGGCTGCGCCGTAAACAGCTCAAACGCATAGGTCGCAACACCTTTCACCAGATCGCTATGGAACGAGGGAACCATAACGAAACCGTGCTCTGCAGACAGCTGTGCGGCGTGAATGCGGCTTTCGTCGAAATCCGCGCCTGCAACGATAAGTTCAGCCCCAAGGCCCTGCATGGCCCGGTTCTTCTCTACAGAATTCCCCTCGGGAACGACGATGGTGCAAGGCACACCAGACTTTTTGGCAGCCTGCGCAATCGATTGCCCGTGATTACCCCGTGTCGCTGTGACAAGACCGGCAAGCTCAGGCGTTTCCCGTTTCAGCCGGTCCAGAAACACCAGACCGCCGCGGATTTTGAAGGCACCCGTCGGCGTATGGTTCTCATGTTTAACCCAGACCTCGCAATCCGTTTGCTCGCATAAAAGCGGCCAGGCATATTGCGGCGTCGGCGGGACCGTCGGCCGGATCAATTCAACGGCATCTTCGAGGTCTTTGCGTGTCAATAACGCCATGACAGTGGCTCCCATCGGTTCGCCTTCACAATAGTGCAAAACCGGACCGCCAGGTTTTCATGAAAATGACCTAAATTCGGATGTGCATGCAAATGGGGTTGCCGTGAGGTGTTAGACAACATTAGCTACAATCATGGATCAGGCTACGCCAACACCACGGATCTTGGATGTTCAGGGCATCGTGTTCCGCTTGTTGCCCGCGTCATCCTATTGCGTGCGCTATACACCTGAAACGCTGATTGCCGGGTTCGCATTTGAAAGCCAACAAGGGGTTCATGCCTTCGCCTCGGACCGGGTGCGTCCATTTTTTGCAGGCGCTCACGGCCTAGCTTTCACGCCGAAAGACTGCTCCGTTTACTCCGAAGCTCGAAAAGGCGGGGAATATCTGACCTTGACCATGACAGTCGCGCGGGCGCGCGATCTGCTCCCGGATAACACGGGCGCCCTTCCAAGCGAACAGTTTTCCGGGCTCATTGATCCACGTGGCATGCGTTCGGCCTATGCAATCCGGCGGGCGATTCTGACCGAGAATCACGATTCGTCTCTTGTCGAGATATTGGCCGCCAACTTCCTCCGGGCCATCTGCCGATGCGGAATACCCAACTTCAGCCTGCCGCCAGCGGCCCGCTCACTGACGCTGCGCCGCATGAGAATTATCGAAGATCTAATCGAAGCGCGTCTGGACGAGCAGCTTCCGATCAGCGAGATGGCGAAGGCTTGTGGCCTCTCAACCGGCTTCTTCATTCGCGCCTTCAAGGCTGCGACTGGCCAGACACCGCATCGCTTCCTTATGGAACGCCGCGTGTCGCGGGCAAGGGCATTGCTAGGGAACACTCAAGAAACAGCTTGCCAGATCGCGCATATGACCGGTTTCGCCAGCCAGGCTCATATGAGCTTTACCTTCAAACGTGCTCTCGGCGTTACGCCATCCGAATTGAGGAGTGCAATCAAACGCCTGCCTAACTAACGGTCTCACCCAAGCCGACAGGGCAAGTCACGCCGGTTCCGCCAAGTCCGCAATAGCCGAACGGGTTCTTCGACAGATATTGCTGGTGGTAGCCTTCCGCGAAATAGAAGGCCGGCGCATCCTTGATCTCGGTCGTGATCGCGCCATAGCCTTTTCCCGCCAGCGCCTTTTCGTAATTCTGCTTCGAGCGACGGGCAGCCTCGGTCTGCTCCGCGGAAAAGGTGTAGATACCGGAGCGGTACTGCGTGCCGACATCGTTGCCCTGCCGCATTCCTTGCGTGGGATCATGACCTTCCCAGAAGGTCTTCAGCAGCGCGTCGTAGGAAACCTTCGACGGATCGAAAACCACCAGCACGACCTCATTGTGACCGGTGCGGCCCGAGCACACTTCCTCATAGGTCGGGTTCGGCGTCTCGCCGCCGGCATAGCCGACGGCCGTCACATAAACGCCGGGAACGTTCCAGAATGCTTTTTCAGCACCCCAGAAGCAGCCCAGCCCGAACATTGCCTTTTCGTGACCCTCCGGATACGGCCCTTTCAGCGCGACGCTGGAGACATGGTGGCGATCCGCCGTCGGGATCGGCTCGGCCCTTCCGGCAAGCGCCTTGCCGGGTTCGGGCATTTTTGTCTTGTTTGAGGTGAACAGTCCCATTTCGGTATCTCCCGGGGAAATTAGGGGAATTGATGCACATTATGTGGTGTGTAATTCCAACTGGGCAATCCGATCCGCGGCTAGATCATGCGCTTTTGATCTTGACGGCGTTAAAGAGCGGTTTACCCTCCCGCATGGAATAAATGCGGCGACACCTTGCCTTTTGGACGGGCGGCTCGCGAGGGAGATCGAAGAATGACTGACAGTGATCCGGCAATAACCGAAAATGTGAATTACAAGCCGCCCCGCGCGCTGCAAATCATTCTCGGTGTCGCGTTTTTTTTCCTCCTGATGTTCATGGTCAATGCCTTTGCCGGTTCGATCTGGCTGGCGATGCGCCATCTGGAGGCCGACGCCATTATCTTCGCGCTGATGTTCATGCTTGGCGCCGTACTGCTGTTTTATGCAGGCATCTTCCTGTTTGCCGCCTCTCATTCAAGAATAAATCTGGGGGCGGATGCGGCAAAGTTCGTGCTGCCGAACTGGCGTGGCCCAACCCCGCTCTTTCCCTATTCGGAATGCACCATTCCCTACGACGATGTGGCGGCTGTCGAAACGCGCTCTGAAATCTACCGTTATTTCGTTCTGCCTGTCATCGTTCGATCGGCTTGCCTTGTACGCAAGGATGGACGGCGACTGACACTGGGTTACGTGCAGGACCAGCCGCTCGATCCCTGGATTCCGTTTCATACCATCGCTGAGCAGGTCGCACAGCGTGCTTCCGTTCCGATAACATATCGCGGTGTCGTGGACGGCAGTTCGGGCTTGCGCGCGCTGATCCAGGACGAACCGCCCTGGGATACGCCGGAAGTCCCGGAGGAGAAAGTCGAGGCGATCCGCAAACGCGAAAGACTGAGCTGGATATCGGTCGTATTTTTTCTGGCTCTCGTTCTTTTCGCCGCTCTCGCCTATCAGATTGCGCGCATGACCACGGGGTAAGGTCAATCCGATTGAAATTCGGAGATCACACAAAGCGTTCTCCAGTTAACCTATTGAAAAGGCGGCTTTATTCAGGCCGCTTTTTTTGTTTTTCAGATTTTCGATCACCATCATTCACTCCCGGATCAAGAGCGATCACAGAATGCTGAAAGGTTCTTTTCCCTGGCCGGACCGTTCCTATTTCCACATCAGCGGACGGGGATGACCCCGGCGCAAAATGAAAAGCAAAATGCTAAAATGGAGATGAACATGAAAAAGATTATCAGCTCAGCACTCGTCGCTATCGCTCTGGTCGGCTCTGTTGCCGGCGCTTCCGCAGCACCGTTTCCCGGCCACGACGCTACGCTTGATCAAAGCTTGGCCTTCTGGCAGCAGTTTGGCGATAACAACTAAGTTCAACCCTTTCTGAAAACAACGTAAATCGTGGAGATGAACATGAAAAAAGTTCTGAGCACCGTTCTTGCAGCCGCCGCCTTCTTCGGCGCAGTTTCTGCAGCTTCTGCCTATCCGGACAACGGCATCGTCCATGACCGTCTCGCCTTCTGGCAGCAGTTTGGTAATAACCGCTAATCCGAACGAAGACTTATGTCGGTAGCCTTTGGCCGGGAAGATCTCAGTGCTTTGCACTGAAGGCCTTTCCGGCCAATTTGCGTTTAATATCCTCCACAGCGGATCTATGAACCGCTTCAGCGCAGGCTAACAACAGCCTTGGCATTCGACGAACAGGCGCCGGAAGTTGCAGCCATCCGTACCAGACTTCAATAAATTCCAGATGCAGGAAGATGCGCTTTTCACCCTTCCTTCAAGTCCGTTCACGCATTTCTGAAAAGCTCTTTTCCCTCCCGTATTCATGCCCAAATCTACATGCAAGCGGATCAAAAACCGCACGCAATAAGAAAACAAAAAACAGGAGATGAGCATGAAAAGGTTTGTTAGCATCGCTTTGGTTGCCCTGCTTTTCGCAGGGAGTGCAGGTCTTGCAAATGCGAAGCCTTACGATGGTGGAACACGGCACGACATAGTGAATTTCTGGGAACTGTCATCTTTTCATACAGACTAGTACGCCCCGCAGGAAATCCTAACCCGTTTGCCGCGAGCACTTTTAGGATTCCCCGCGAACCAAGTGTACTAGTAACCTATTGATTCTAGTACAGCTTTATCGGAAGCAAGTTCGATCGAGTGAGCGCTTGTCGCGATGTC
>CAYOUP010000214.1:0-1437 GCA_964407125.1 uncultured Hyphomicrobiaceae bacterium
GCGCGGCGATCTCGGCGATTTCCGAAGGCAAGCTCGATGGCGAGACAGTGCTCGATGGGTCGCGGGACACCATCATACAGTACGTTGTGAATTGTGCCTGTTCCGAGCCGGTTTCGCCTGACGCGCTTTATGCGGAGGTCACAAGCGCCTTGCCCTACAGGTGGCTGCCGCGTGAGCAGTTCGACCGCCTATTCTGTTTTGCTGTGGATGGCGGCGCGGTGCTTTCGGCCTATGACCGTTACAGGAGGTTGGCCGTGGACGAGACCGGCCGCTTCACCGTCGCCCATCCTTCGGTCCGGCGGCGGCACCGGATGAATATCGGCGTGATCGTCGAGGCCACGCGGCTGAAAGTCATGAAACTGCACAAGAACGGCAAGACTGGACGCGTTCTCGGCGAGGTCGAGGAATATTTCGCGCAAGGGCTGACGGCAGGCGACACATTCATCTTTGCAGGCGAGTTGCTCGCTTTCGTCCGCATCCGCGATTTGATCATCGAGGCGCGGTCGGTTCCGTCCGGTCAGCCGAAAATCCCGGCCTATGCAGGCGGGCAATTGCCGCTTTCCACCTTTCTCGCCGATGGTGTGCGCCATGTTCTCAGTACGCCGGAGAGCTGGCGCAAGCTGCCCGCGGAGGTCCGCGAATGGCTCGATCTGCAACAGCGTTTCTCCATCATCCCGCCCGAAGACAAGCTGCTGATCGAGCATTTTCCGCACCGCAAAGTGCGCGCCACGGTTTTCTATACGTTTGAAGGCCGCCGCGCCAATCTGACCCTCGGACTTCTGATCACAAAACGCATGGAGCGCGCCGGGCTGAAGCCGATCAGTTTCATGCTGACCGATTACGGCCTCTGCATCACAAATCTTGAGGAAATCGAGTACGGCACGGCAAAGGCCCTATTCTCGCCCGATATTCTGGGTGACGATCTGGAGGAGTGGATCATGGACTCCTCGATCCTGCGCCGCTCGTTCAGTCATGTCGCAAGAGTTGCCGGATTGACCGAGCAGCAGCAGATCGGCGGACGTGCGACGGCGCGCCAGCTCGCGGTCAGCACCAATCTGATCTATGACGTGCTGCGCCGCCACGAACCAGACCATATACTATTGAGTGTCGCGCGGCGCGATGCGGAACGGGAACTGCTGGATTTGAAACGTCTATCGGACATGCTGACACGATTTTCCGGCAATCTGCTCTTCAAGACGCTCGACCGTGCATCGCCGCTGTCGATCCCTGTTATAACCGATGTCAGAACCGAACAGGTGCAAGGCTCCGGTGTTGAAATGCTGCTGGCGCAGGCTAGCCTTGCCGAAGACGCCGAGTCGCTGATCGAGGATGTCCGTGCCGCCCTTGCCTGAGAGCGAAAACGATCGGACGCGGATCGAGCTGTCATTTGCCAGTGAAGCCGTCGTGCTGGATGCGAGCGGCGCGCTTTATCTGCCG
>CAYOUP010000214.1:1537-6512 GCA_964407125.1 uncultured Hyphomicrobiaceae bacterium
GCGACTGGGTCTGGATCACCGGCAACCACGATCCGGAGATTTCGCCAGCGCTTGGCGGCCGATGCGCTGCATCGGAGCGCGCCGGAAACATCAACCTTATCCATCAGCCGGAAGATGGACTCCCGCCTCTGATCGCCGGGCATTACCATCCCAAGTGCAGCATCCGCGCTGCCGGGCGAAGCATATCCGGGCCGTGTTTTGTCGCCGGCGAAACACTCCTGCTGATGCCCGCATTCGGCGCATATGCAGGCGGGCTCAGCATCAGAAGCGAGCCGATCGCCGCCCTGTTCAGCGATGGCCCATGCCGCCCCGCCATGATCCATCGTGAGAAGATATGGTTTCTGGAATAATTCTAATTTTCTTTTGCTTTATTTCCTGTGGTGCACTCATGGAAATATTAGAATCGATTTAAACTGGAACTGTTCTACAATTTGTTATAGTAATGCGGCGTTTTGTTCCGCCAATTAATCTTGACAACGCAACTCAGGAAATGCTTCTGTTTGCGCGGTCTCCCGATGCAAGGAGCATGTCGTTAGACGCGAGGCTTTGAACCTCGATTGGTGGAGAAATCAATGAAATTCAGAATGTTGACTGCCCTGTATGGTGCAGCTATGTGCGCCGCGGCTGCGATGCCGGCATTTGCGCAAAGCGATGAGGTGAATATCTATTCACTGCGTCAAACTTATCTGATACAGCCGCTTCTTGACGCTTTTACTAAAAAGACCGGCATACAAACCAATGTAATTTTTGCCGATAAAGGCCTGATCGAAAGAATTGCGGAAGAAGGCGAAAACAGCCCGGCAGATCTTCTGCTGACCGCCGATATCGGTTATCTGACCTCCGCCGTCGATCAGGGCATTACCCAGCCGATCCACTCCGAAATTGTTGAGCGGAACATTCCCCCCGCCTATCGTGATCCGAACGGCGATTGGGTCGGCCTGACCGCGCGCGCGCGCGTCGTCTACGCTTCGAGGGAGCGCGTGAAGCAGGATTCGATCACTTACGAAGAACTGGCCGATCCGAAATGGAAGGGCAAGATCTGCACACGCTCCGGGCAGCATGCCTACAATCTTGCGCTGATCGCCTCGATGATCGCGCATAAGGGAGACGCCGAAGCGAAGAAATGGCTTGAGGGGCTCAAGGAAAATCTTGCACGCAAGCCTTCGGGCAATGACCGCGCCCAGGCTCAGGGTATCTATTCCGGCGAATGCGACCTGGCTCTGGCAAATACCTATTACATGGCGCTGATGGCCACGAATGATGAGCAGCCGGAACAGAAGGAGTGGGCGAAGGCGAGCAAGGTGCTTTTCCCGAACGCTGAAGACCGTGGTACGCACGTCAACATATCCGGTGTGGTGTTGGCGAAGCATGCTCCGAACAAGGAGAATGCGATCAAGCTCGTAGAATTTTTAACATCGAACGAAGCCCAGAAAATCTATGCCGATCTCAATAATGAGTATCCGGTGAAGGACGGCGTCGCGGTTTCGGAAATCGTCGCATCCTGGGGGGAACTGAAGGCTGACAAGTTGCCGCTGGCGACGATCGGTAAAAACCGCAAGCGCGCTTCCGAGATGGTCGATGAAGTCGGCTTCGATCAGGGACCAGGCTCATGATCTGCTGATTGCAGAGGTAGGTAGAATCGAGAGGCCGTGGCACATGCCGCGGCCTTTTCGTTGCACTGCCGGCCATGAAAAAAGCTGCCCTCCGGGGAAAAGGGCAGCTTCAAGTGGTGCAGTGTGCTTATGGGGGCGAGAGGGCGGACCCGTGTACGGGTTGGGGGGCAAAATCAGGTCCGCGCCTCTCTAAAAATAAACTAATTCAAATTTGTCGTCGGCAGACGAGGATTGACCTCGTCTGCCTAGGGGTTTTCCAGTCAGTGCCTGCTCTCGACCCGGCTCAATTGCTCAACTCAAAACAACCTGCAACTGAGAAACGCGTTACTCTTCCCTGATCTCCAGCTTGTCTGACCAATCGTCGTCAACTGACGCAACACTTACACAACGCTTACTATACGCAATACTAAACTCTATACTAACCCAAATAAACTAATGTTTCAATGATACTTTCTATTTGGTGTTATCAAAGCTAAATTCAATATCTTTTCTTCAGTTTTTACATCTTCGCCGCGAAGTTTTTTTGCCAGCAATTCCAGAAGCGATGCATGCATCTTTTTGTCGGGCTCTTTGAACGGAGGGTTCTGAACCAGATATCTCAATATATCCTGATACTCCGCCATACTCCTTCGATCCTTCATGATCTGCGCTATGTGATTTTTATGACGCTGCCATATGTCAAAACTATGGCTGTGATGTAGAAATTTCTTGACACTTGTTTGCTGGCCACGGTTTTTCGCTTGTTATCCACAAAAAGAGTCGGTGTCAAGCGTGCTTGCGGAGCGCTTTGCTGTGCATGGTTTTTTCTTCCGCTTCGCTTCCCGGACATCGAATCGCATAGGCTGCGCTTGAGATTTTTGCGAATCACGAGAGAGGCAGACATGGCAGATTTCGCAACACATCTGGGATGGGGAGCCGTCGGCGCCGGGCTTGGCGCATCTGCGACCTATGCGGCCGATATCGTGCCTGCGGGGCACCTGATGACGCTGACTCTGGCCGGTGTTATCGGCAGCGTGTTGCCCGATATAGATCTCGAAAAGGCCGTGCCATCGAGGTTACTGTTTACGGGACTGGGATTATTCTTCGCCTTTCTGGTGATGTTCAATTTCGCGTCGAGCTATTCAATTCTCGAATTATGGATCATATGGCTTGGCGTCTTCGCGGCGATACGCTACGGCGCGTTTCACATCTTCCATCGAAATGCGGTCCATAGGGGGGTATTCCATTCCATACTCGCCGCCTTGTTCTTCATGGCGGCAACGACTGTGATCTGTGCCTACGGGCTTGGGCTGACGTCAGTCGTTTCGTGGATGGCCGGGCTATTCATCTTCTTCGGCTTCCTGATCCATCTCATCCTGGATGAGGTCTACGCCGTCGATTTTACCGGCGCCCGGCTCAAGCGGTCCTTCGGCAGCGCCCTGAAACTGTTCGAATATCACTCACCCGGCTCGTCGGCGCTCATGGCGGGGGCTTTGCTGGCATTGCTGTTGATTTCGCCGCCATCCGCCGAATTCCGTTCGATCATGCAGCCATCCCAGGTAACTGAATTTTTCCGGGAGCGCATGTTGCCTCAGAACGGATGGTTCAAGGGCAGGACCGCCCAGGCGGCCGTGAAAATCTCTGAAGCCCGCATTCCGGGCAGTGATGTCCGCTGAAGCGTCCTGATTATGTCGGGGAAGAAAAAAGCTGCGGCTGTACTAGGGCCGCAGCCTCTCAACGTCTGAGCTATGGCGTGAGCCGCTCTGATTAGAGCATCCCAAGGATCATCGCCATGAGAAAGCCGAATGATAGAACTGTCGCAAGCGTAGTGAGTTTAACGCTTAGTCCCATTTTTTGACCTCCCGATTGCTTTCAGATGGCGGGCCTCACAGCTGCCGTTAATGCTCGAAAGGCATTTCACGGCTTTGCTTATCAGTCGGTCGCGAGGCCACCTATTAGACGAAAGTTTATAGTCTATGATCTTTTGCAGACTTGGCAAGAAAATGTTGTGTTGCGCCGCAATATCGCTTTGCGAAAGCTCGTTTTAGCAAGCACTGACGGGAAAGAACATTTATCATTTCGGCATATCTGCATTGTACTCAATCCGGAAAACATTGGATAATTAGTAGAAATTATCCCGGATCCTACCTCTTGCAGATAATAAAATTCTCGACCTTTATCCGACCATGATGCGGCTGGACCTGCGTTTCACCTAAAGGTTAATCTTGTAAAGCAGGAATCCGGTTTGGCAATGTTGCCGGCAACTCTGTTTCGCAAACTGGGAGATGCTTGAAATGAGCTCATTCGAAGCACTTATGATTTCCAAATCCGGCGATGGTCAGAGCGTTGAGTGGAAAACGCTGGATGAGAACGAGCTCATGGACGGCGATGTCACGATCCGCGTGACCCACTCGACGATCAATTACAAGGACGGGTTGGCGATTACCGGAAAGGCGGCCATCGTAAGGCGGTGGCCGATGATCCCCGGTGTCGATCTTGCCGGGATCGTGACACGCTCTTCTCATCCCGATTTCAAGGAGGGCGACGAGGTCGTGGCCAACGGCTCCGGTCTTGGCGAAGCGCATTATGGCGGCTATGCAGAGATGGCCCGGCTGAAGAGTGACTGGGTCGTGCCGCTGCCGACGGGGCTCACCCGTGCGGACTGCATGGCGATCGGTACGGCGGGCTTCACATCTATGCGATGCATTCAGGCGCTTGAAGTGCATGGCGTCAAGCCCGACAGCGGACCCGTTCTGGTCACAGGTGCTGCGGGCGGCGTCGGCAGTGTTGCCGTGGCCATTCTTGCGCGTCTCGGATACCACGTCGCCGCCAGCACAGGACGCCCTGAAACCGGCGACTATCTCCGCGCGCTCGGTGCCGCCGAGATTGTCTCCCGTGATGAATTTACCGGCCAGCCGCGCCCGCTCGGCAAAGCCCGCTGGGCGGGCGCAATCGATGTGGCGGGCAGTACGACGCTCGCCAATGTCCTGTCGCAGATGCAGTATGGCGGCACTGTCGCCGCTTGCGGACTCGCACAGGGCATGGACCTGCCGACTTCTGTCGCGCCTTTCATTCTACGCAATGTGACGCTCGCCGGTATCGACTCCGTCATGACGCCGAAGCTGAAGCGCATTGAGACATGGAAGCGTCTGGCGAAAGACCTCGACCTCGAAAAGCTCCGGACCATGACGGAGAGCAGGCCGATCCGTGACGCCCAGGCTCTGGCCCCTGAAATCGTTGCAGGGCAGGTCAAGGGACGCATTGTTTTCGAGGTTGGCGACAGGTCCGTCTGAAATGTGCACTGACACATTCGCCTGGTTCACAGGTCAGCGCACTAGTGGTTCGAATCTAACGCTTCGAACCACGTCGTTTTTTGCTGATGG
>CAYOUP010000215.1:0-6482 GCA_964407125.1 uncultured Hyphomicrobiaceae bacterium
GACTTCCCTCGGCATGTAATTCTCATCATGCTTGGCAAGAACGCTGTCAGCATGGAAACGTCCATCTTTAAGCAGCATGCCTTCGGCTACGATGCCTTGCCCTTCCCGAAAGAGATCGGGCAGTAAACCGCTGTAGCGCACCTGAATTGTTTTATTGCCGTCGGCGATATCGAACTGGAACTCGGTATTGGCAAGTTTTTGGAAACTCTTTTCAGCAACCAGCCCCCCAAGCCGGAAGCGTTGCCCTGTGGCGACAGATTTTTCGGCGACTTCGCTGGGGCTATAGAAAAAGACAACAGTGTCGCGCAGTGCGGTCAGCACAAGAAACGCTGCAAGCCCCAATGTCGTGAGCGCGGAGAAAATCAAGACGGATCGACGCTGCTTGCGTGTCATTACAGCTCCAGAAAAGAAATGCTTCTACCAGACCTCATGGGTATAGAAGTGCATATCGTTCTTTTTTTGCCCGCTATCAATATTCGCATTGTCGCAGCTCAAAAACAAAAAGACGCCCGCGGCTAGCGCGGGCGTCATAAGATAAACTCAAGATTTAGCTGACAGCTTTCCAGCTTCCGTCCGGCTGACGGCAAGCCGTGCCGACCAGAATTTCGGGCTCGTCATCTATGTAGACACGATGCTCGTATTCACGGCAGCTCCGACCGGCTCTCTCATAGGAACGGCGTGGTCGAATGGAGCCATGATGACCGGATTCCTCATTTCGCCAGTCGCTCTCCTCGTCATATTCAAGCGCGCGATATTCCGCATCGAGCGCAGCCCTGCGATCAGCTTCGTCAAGATCGCGTCCGATGTTGCTGCCTATCAGCCCGCCAACGACAATCCCGGTGGCGGTTGCCAGCGCGCGCCCGGTACCACTGCCGAACTGGTTGCCGATAATACCGCCTGCCACAGCGCCGATGACCGTGCCGCTCTGTTGGCGGCTACCTTCCGGACCGCAAGCCGCAAGAGGCAACGCCACAATTGCGACTGCAAATAATGCAAAAAGCCTCATCTCATCCCCGTCGAATCACTAAGTTAGCGGACAATTGACCTCATAACTTGCGAAAGAGCAAGACGTTGCATTCTGGCTTTTTTAGGACAAATTAAGTCGAAGGTAACAACAACTTTGCGCGGACGCCGCCGGTTGGCGCTTGCTGTAACGCAAAGCTTCCATTGTACATTCCCGACAAATCCGCGACGATCGAAAGACCAAGTCCGGATCCCGGCTTGGTTTCATCAAGTCGTTTGCCTCGTTTTACCACCGCCTCCAGTTCCGACTGCGTCAACCCTGGGCCGTCATCATCCACGAAAACTGTAAGAGTCCTTCCGCCAGCTTGCTTTGAATTCTCTACTTTTACCTGGATGTATATTTTTTCTTCGGCCCATTTGCAGGCATTGTCGAGGAGATTCCCCACCATTTCCTGCAGGTCCTGTTTTTCGCCGCGGAATTTGGCATCTTGTGGACATTCCACTTCGAATCGCAGATTTCGCTCAGAATAGATGCGCGTCAGCGCGTTTGTCAGTGATGTGACCGTTTCATTGACGTCAGTGACGCCGCCGACAATGCTGACCCGTGCCGCGACCTGTGCACGGGAGAGGTGGTGTGTAATGTACTCACGCATAAGCTCGGCTTGCCCGGCGATCTTCTCCGCGAAGGGGTCACCTCTTTCGCGCGCTTCGTTTGTGATCACGCTCAGGGGCGTTTTCAATGCGTGAGCCAGATTGCCGACATGGGTTCTCGCCCGCTCGATGATGGCCTGGTTCGACTGGATGAGCGCGTTGAGTTCCTCCTGAAGCGGCTGGATTTCCTCCGGCGGATCGCCCTCCAGCTTCGACGCCTCGCCGGATCTGATCGCCGCCAGTTCATTGCCGATGTCGCGCAGAGGCCGCAAGCCGTAGCGGACCTGGAAGAATGTTGCGATCAGAAGACCTGCGCCCAGCACGCTGAATGCGATCGTCAGCATCGCTGTGAAGTCGGCAACGATATCGTCGATCTCGACGGCATCGCCCGCAACGGCATAGATATAGCGGCGCTGTTGATTGCCCTGGCTGATCGCGATTTCGCGCTCCAATACACGGATAGGCTGATCAAGGGGCCCGAGCAGATAAGCGCGCCGGCTTTCCGTTTCGTCCGGTCCGATCCCGGCTTCGCTCGGCAAGGTCAGAGTTTCCGAAACGAGCGAGACGGACTTGAAGGTAAGCGATGCGTCATCCGGTGATTTGATTTCCCAGTACCAGCCGGATGAGGGAATGCTGAATAACGGCTCTCCCAGAGCGCTTGGTGGGACAATGTCGACACCGGAATCGGGAGAGGTGTCGGCAATCAGATTTTCCATATATTGATTGAGCCGGATATCGAAATTGGCTTCGACGGCATCGTGATAGAGCGAAACGAGAATGACCCCCGCAACCGGAAGAACGATCAGCGTCCAGACAGCGGACGAAATGAAAAGACGCCGGGAAAGTGAATTACGCTTCATTGTCGGGCAGGTTCAAGCGATAGCCCAGGCCCCTCACGGTGACGATCGTATCGGGGGACAGCTTTTTGCGCAGACGGCCGATAAAGACTTCAACGGTGTTGGAGTCACGGTCGAAATCCTGCTCGTAAAGATGCTCGACAAGCTCCAGGCGCGGCACGACGCGATCCTGATGATGCATCAGATAGGCAAGCAGACGATATTCAAGTGAAGTGAGCTTGACCGGCGTTCCGTTGTACGTCACGCGCGCCAGTTTGGTGTCAAGACGCAGAGGGCCGCATTCGAGCTCGCTTTTTGCATGTCCCGCACTGCGCCTTAGCAGGGCTCTTACGCGCGCCAGTATTTCCTCGACATGGAACGGCTTGGCGACATAATCGTCCGCACCCGCGTCAATTCCGGCAACCTTGTCGCTCCAGCGGTCACGGGCGGTCAGGATCAGGACCGGCATACGGCGATCGTCGCGGCGCCAGCTTTCGAGAACGCTCAGCCCGTCGAGTTTGGGCAAGCCGAGATCCAGAATTACAGCATCATAAGGCTCGGTATCGCCAAGAAAATGGCCTTCCTCGCCGTCGAATGCTGAATCGACTGCATAGCCGGCCTGACTTAATACGGAAACCAGCTGACGGTTAAGATCCTGATCGTCTTCGACTACGAGAAGTCTCATTGCTCTTGCCCTTGGATAGCGATTGCAGCTTTCTTTCTGCAACAGAACCTGCCCGGGAGCAATGATCTGTAATCTATCCAGAATATTCAAGAGTCCGTCAGTTTGACGCCGCTAGCTGAATACGGCGTACTTCACCCTGCCCGGACAATATGACGATCTGGAAATAAGCGCTTCCACCCGGATCGCAAAGGGCGATCCGGAGAATTCTGACTTTGCCATACCGAGCTTCGATTTCAGATTGAATATCGCTGAAGGATTTATAGTCGTTCGCCGTCCAGTTCGGGGCGCAATTACTCTGCGCGGGCAGCTCTCGCGTTCCCACGGAAAGCGTGACCACAGCGGCGAGAAGAAATTTGTACACCACCTTATTCATATGCTCCCGCATTCAATAACAATACTAAGAATGCCGAGTTAGCGTGAATACGTCATGAATGTACATCAAACGGGAGAATTTTGGCGATTCCTTACCTGAAAAATAAATATTCTCCGAGAAGCGCCGTCGGCGTTCGCTGCCTTGCCCAGCGCGGATTCCTGTCATGCCGGTGGCAGGAAATCGCGCCATGGGTCGAGTCGCTAACCTTCCCTTGCCACACGAGTTCGTTTGCGGCCTTTACCCGCCGCCATTCACTTCGGGATATTTCACGGTGCAAATTCGAGGGCTCGCTTTTGGCCAGTGATTCCTTGAGTACCGCGTTGCAGGCTTTGACGACCGACTTGTCGCCGCACCGGCCGCGCAATGCTTCAACACGGTTCCTGATCGTCCAGGCCAGCGATGTTTTGATTTCATCGCTCTGATCGAGCCCCAGGGCGGCGACGGTACGGGCGCACAGCTCGATTTCATCATCCCGCAGTCGCTCTTTGTCAGTCGCTTTCGGCATCGAAACTATTTCCGTCCAGTCATCATCTGCGTGAATTATCAGACAATTTTCTTATAGTTTTCTGAGTATTTGCATATGTATTAATACACAGGTGGCGTAGGTTTTTGTTAATGAATATTTAACGATTGAACGTGCATACAATATTATTGGGGCATGTATGCGCTGTGTTCAAGAGTGCAGAACATATCGGTCTGTTTAATTCGACTGTCCGGGCCAATTATTAGGGACGGGGGTATTTTGTGGTGGTGAAATTTCTTTCGGTTTCTCTTTCAATATGACGGCAAGCGCCGCCGAGATCGCCGCAATCGCGACAAAGATCTGATTCCAGTCCTGTTCGCTGAAGCCGAATGCTCCGATGCTCGCAAGAAATGCCGCGATACCGGCATAGGTGGACGGTTCCTGAAGACGCTGAATGATGTAACTCATTGAAAACCTCGGAGGTGATGGGGGTTTTTGTGGATCGCGAATCTGCGTTGTATTCATAATCTCGATGGCTTCGGCATGAGTGGCCATCAGGCGGCGGGACCAACCGAGGCCGAAGGTACGAAACAGCGACTTGAGCAGGCCGTAGCTGCGCATCCGGTACGCCATAAATTCGCATAACAGGGGCGCTTGCCTGGCAGTGCTGACAGCGTTGAGCGTAAGCGGGCCTATAATGCCGTCGGTTTTGACGCGCGCGGCGATTTGCAGGAAACGCGCGGCCCGGCCCACGCCCTGATTGACCGCGCAATCGAACACCGCCAGATCGAGCCCCGTAGGCAATTGATCGCAGGATACTGCGTTCCAATAGCGGGACCGGTAAATCCTCGAAGCTTCGGCAAGCGTCAGCATTCTGACATCGTGCTTCGTAACCGGCGCGCCGCGAAACTCACCCAGAACGCCGATGGTGATCCCGAAATTTGTTGCTCCGCCCGGATCCTTCGGGTGATCCGAATAGCCGCCTTCAAATTTCAAGACGTGTTTCAGGGCTAGCTCAAAGTTTGCTTGCACGCAGGACTCCAGTGCAGCGAAGGGCCTGTAAGGCAGGTAAGAGTGGGTTGGTCAGCGGCGCTTGCTCAGATAGAGCCAGATACGCACCAGCGCGAATCCTATGCCGATCATCAATGAGACTGTCGTGAGCAGCTCATTGATGTCGCTCAGCCGGCTTGCCCAGGCAGGAGACAGAACAAGACAGCACGCAAGAAGCGTGTCGGATGTGTCATGTGACGGCGCATTGTGAGGCATCGGCTTCGCTTTTGGGATTGTGTTGGGCAATTGCAGGGCTCAGGAGACTTCGGTGCGATCATCGCATCGCCGCCAGACCGAGCCGTCGGAGAATGCGAGAACTGCGCCGCCGCTTGCGTCCGATACGAAGCCCAGCGCTCCGGCGCCCGCCGCGCCAGCGTCCGGCAATCCGGCAACTGTAAAACCGGGTATGCGAGGCACGCCGCTTGCAGCGGAGACGAGGGTCAGCCCGGTACTGAAAGCCGCGCCATCCGGCGATGTCTTGAAGACGAAATCGTCATTGCCGAGACAGCCGATTTCCGCGCGGCCTGAAAAACCGGTCTGGAACAGGAAGCTTGCATTATCGCCGCCGCTATTCCGGTTGAGCTTGACCTGAACACCGCTGCCGGCATGGTTGAGCAGGATCGCGCTGGATGAAACGGCGAGGCGGTTCGTGTCGTCGGCGGTCGCGTTCACACCAAGGTACAGAGCGTTTTGAGTGGCCGCCCCTGTCCAGCTTGCGCCATTGAAGACAAGAAAAATATCTTCGTCGGCAAGCCAGACGAACCAGCCTTCTCTCGGTGTGTGGAAGGTCCATGCGCCATCCTGCCAGGCTGCGATTTTCCCGTCATGGCCGGACCAGTCGCCAGTCGCCGACGCAGCGACCAGATATCGGTCACCATCGGCAAGCGTGGCGGGCGGTGTGGCCAGGTCGCGGTCAAGCACAGACAGCATCACGATGGCGTCCAGTATCTGCAACGCCTCATTATGCGTGACATGTTTTTGCGCCTGTGCCGCTTCGATGAACGGCATTGCGAGATGGGTGGTGTCGCTCATGTCAGCGGCGGCCCGTCACATTTCTGCGTACCCGGACGCTTCGCTCGACGGCATCCAGGAGTCTCTTGCTCAGATCGTGGGCCGGAATGCCCGTGCGCCGTGAGATCTCGTCAATGCTCTTGCCCGCATTCCAGAGATCGACAACCTGATTCCATTTTTGATGTGTCATGGGATTATGGCCTCTCTTGCTATTCCGCGCCCGTAAGTGGCGCTGATCTGAAAAATGCGAACCGTGTATTGGGATTGTTCCGAGCCGAAATCCGCTATCTGCTGCGAGGTCGTGTAGATAACGGAAGGCTCGTTGCTGTTCAGCGTGCGGACGACTGCTCCGCCGTCCAGAATATCGACCTCATAGGTTTCGCTGGTCTCGGCCAGGGGAACATCCGTCTGTTCCCAGCTGTCGCCGCCGATGCGCGTGCGGCGGATCCA
>CAYOUP010000216.1:0-6395 GCA_964407125.1 uncultured Hyphomicrobiaceae bacterium
TTTCTATGAAATGGTCCTTTATGAGGCGCTCTGTATTGTTCAGCAGGTCAGTGGTCACCTGGCTCCCTGTACGGACATTAAGATTTTCCATCAGGTCCTCAGTCTCTCCTTTTTTCAATCCGTCAACGATCAGCCTGGAAAGTCGCGGTTGTTCTTTCAGGTAGATGTCGAGGTAAATCTTACCGTCCTCGATCTTTCTGGCAGTGATCTTTACATCAGCAAACAATCCCTGGTCCCAAAATTTATTCACAGCCTTTGTAATATCGTCACCTGGTATTGTGATGCGGTTCCCGACTTTGAACCCTGAAATGGAAATCAGCACCGCAGGTTGGAGAAATTCCACACCCGATACAGTAATTTCGGCTATTTCGTATTCCTTGATATTGGCATAATCATAAACAGGAAGGTTATCGTATTCAATCTCCTGGGATAATATTGCCAGCCAGGGTAAAATCAAAATGGTAATGAATAGTAGTTGCTTCCGAATCATGCTAATCTAATCTCCTGTTTATGATACTACTTGTTCACTGATTTTACCAAACCGGCGTTCCCTGTTCTGGAAATTGCATATGGCAGCATACAGGTCCTCCTTCCTGAAGTCAGGCCAGAGCGTCTCAGTGTAATACAATTCTGTGTAGGCAATCTGCCAGAGTAGAAAATTGCTGATCCTGTATTCGCCGCTTGTCCGGATCAATAATTCAGGATCCGGTATATCACTTGTTTGAAGCTGCTCTGTAAAGTGTTCACAGTTGATCTCCTTTGCCGTTAATTCACCTGACTCAATCTTCCTGGCAATGGACTTCAAGGCATCAAGAATTTCCCAACGCCCACTGTAACTAAGTGCCAGGATCAGGGTCAAACCGGTATTCAGCGAGGTCTTCCTGATGGCCTGTCCCAGGTGGGATTTAACCTTGCTGGGCAAACTTTCTATATCACCTATGGCATCCAGGCGAATATTGTTCTCCATAAGGTTATCAATTTCCTTGTCCAGGGATGTAACCAGCAGGGACATCAGCGCATCGATCTCGGTCCTGGGCCTGTTCCAGTTCTCAGTTGAGAATGCATACAGGGTCAGGTAACCCACCCCCAGTTCAGCTGCAGCCTCCAAGGTCTCACGCACAGCCTTTACACCATTTTTATGACCGAAGATCCGTTCATTCCCCTTCTTTTTAGCCCAGCGTCCATTCCCATCCATTATGATGGCAATATGCCTGGGTAATTTATCCCTGTTTATTTGGTTTTTCAGTGAGTTTTCCATTTGCTTCCCTGACTAATCATAGGCCGGGCAGTCTTCCCGCCAGTTAAATATCTTATATGTTATGAATAATCCAATGATTGAGTACCAGTCATTATTGTGAAAAAACACACCCTTCTCAGCACCTATGTTTTCAGTACCATCGAGAAGGTCATTCAAGTTTTTTCTGAAGGTCCATTCAGCACCCATGCTCCACCGTCTGGCCAGGTTGTATTTGAACCCTCCCCCGAATTGTAAGGTAGTAGCTGATGCTGCATTTACATTTGATGAGATTACAGAGGCATAACCTATCCCAGCAGAGACATAGGGTGAATACCTGTTCTTTCTCAACTTGGTAGGCTGGTAGTCCATAAAATTAAATTCCGTGGTAATGGCCAGGTCTATGATACTGGTTTTAAAACTACGGTTCCGCTGCAGCTGGTATTCGTCTTCAAAGTCTCTGTCACTTCCTTTCAGTGATGTATAGATCATATTGAACCGGAAAGAATGCCTTGGATTGAGATTGTAACGGTAAATAATACCGCCTGCGGGGGATGGCGCATAAAAATGCCGGCTGTGATTGATATCTCCCATATAATAGGATGCACCACCTATTATGCCAATATCCGATTTTCTTTGGGCGGAGATATGCTTCGATGGAAAGACCAGTAGGAGGATAAGAAGAATGCCGGAAAAGAAGGCCTTACAGGAATGTTTTGCTCTTGCGTCCAAATATAATGGGGGCGCCTGACTTCGATGTTCTGATTCTGTATATCCCATTAATAAATCCAAAATAATATAGATCATTAGCCTTCGAAAATTTTGGATTGGAATAACCATCCAAATAATCTGTCGTCGTTAACCTTACCCCGAATTCACCTCCTACTGACCAGTTCTGGTTGACCACGTATTTTAACCCGATACCCACCGGCATCACAATGCCTGCTGTAGGATGATTCGGGTCATATGCAGACCAATTCTTCAATGCATCGTTTACCTTCGGATTGAAAAATACTCCCCCGATTCCAGCATACAAATATAAGTTGATTTGGGAATAATTGTTAACCATTCCCCTTTTATTGAACAAAGCACTTGATGAATAACGTTTTTCTTCAGATATTATTGAGAATTCATACTGCAAACTGGGTTCAAATATACCCGAGGTGAACTTGAATCCCCGGTCGCTGTTTTTAGATCCTTCATCATCTCCGGCCAGGAAACCGTACATCAGGTTTAATTTCAAGCCCATGTTCTCCCTGATCTTAAACCTTGTTCCGAGATATAACGAAGGCCGGGTATATTTTATTGAGAGGTCTCGAATACCAAACCAATTATCATTGGTGGCAGCTCCTCCAATATCACCAAAATAGTTTAAAAATCCCACACCGAAAACGGCTTCATATCTTCTCAGTTTCCATCGCTGTGTATGGCCCTCCTGAGGAAGGCTAAATGCGATCAACAGTATGATTGGCAAGACTCTTTTTAACATGGAATGTGGTACTTACAAACAAATGTAACAATTATTCCTTAAATACTAGTTCCTTTTGTCAACCCCCCACATTAATTTATTACGCAATGTATTATAGAAAGTTGCATCTCTGATCCTCAAGGTTTTAATTGTAAAATCAGCCCTTTTCAGGCGTAACTGGACCTTTCCCTCAATGATTTCAGTACGTGAATCAAGGGTCAGCAGGAAACTGTTATCCCGGCTGTCCACCTCAATCCTGATCAAATTATGATCCGGCACGATGACCGGTCTTATGGTCAGGTTATGTGGGGCCATCGGAGAAATGATGAAATTATTCGAATCCGGGGTCATAATGGGCCCCCCGACACTCATGGAGTAGGCTGTTGACCCCGTAGGTGTGGATACGATGAGCCCGTCTGCCCAGTAGGAGTTCAGGTATGTGTCATCCAGGTAAGTGTGTATGGTGATCATGGTGGAATATCGCTTCTGTATGCTGACCTCATTCAATGCACAGGTAAAACCTTCCCACGGGAAATTGATCAGATCCAGCTCTACAAGGGACCGTTGCTCAACCTTGTAGTGGCCATTGAGTATTGATGAGAGGGAATCTTCAATATGTTCAGGTGAAATGTCGGCCAGGAAACCCAGGCGGCCGGTATTGATCCCGACAATTGGGATACCGTAATCCTGTACAATAGACACTGCTTCAAGAAAGGTACCATCACCACCAATAGAAAACATGATGTCTGCATTGCCGATGATATCATCATGCGTTTTAAATGCTCCTGCCTTCTGAAGGGAGAGTTTTTCCTTCTTCATTAGGAATTCGTAAAAAGGCTCATGGATAAAATATTCCACTCCATACTTTTCGAGGAGTAAAAACAAAGCTTTAATGTTCTTCTCGAACCCGCTACTGAAGGGCCTGCCGTAAATGGCGATTTTCATCCTAGATGTTCAAAAATTTCATAAATGCCTCGTACCGGTTATGGAGCAGGTCTTCTAATTCATCACTCTCCATATATGAGGCCTTCACCGAATAGTTATACCTGTTAAAAGTCTGTATGATAGAGGTAATATCTGTCGTATTCACCTTCAGGGTAACGGTCATCTGCATGGAATCCTCCGGAGATGAGACATACATGCTTAAGATCTTGGCATCATTGCCCTCTACAATCTGGCTGATCTCGGTAAGGGTATAATCGTTCACCCCCAGCTCCAGCTCGATGATTCCCCCTGGATGTTTAAGGCCCGAAAGGTTGGCAAAACTCTGCAGAAGGTCATTCAGGGTGATCAGTCCCTGGTAATTCTTCTGATCATCCAGGACAGGCACAACTGACAGTTTAAGGCGGGAAAAGATCTCCATGACCTCGTAGATATGCTGGCTCAGCAGTACGTAGGGACTGAAAAGGGATAATTTATGGTTGCCAATCGCCTCTTCGGCCATATTCAGGTTATAGATGTCCTTGTCCGAGATCAAACCCAGAAATTCTTGATTATTAACGATTGGCAAATGAGATATCCTGAAAATATCCATCCAGGACAGGGCCTGCAAACCTGTATCTGAGGTCCTAAGAGCAGGTATAACTTCTGATATGAGATCTTTTGCTAACAAATCTTTAATCTTCTGCCAAAATACTTGTATTTTAGTAGTAGTTTAAGAAAATATTAAAATGACCAGATTAAGTGTAAATATAAATAAAATTGCCACATTGCGGAATGCCCGGGGAGGAAATATACCCAACGTTCTTAAAGCGGCCGTTGACTGCCAGAACTTCGGCGCAGAAGGCATTACCGTCCACCCGAGACCGGATGAAAGGCATATCCGCCATCAGGATGTACGGGATATCAAGTCTGTCATCAGAACAGAATACAACATTGAAGGTTATCCTTCCCATTCCTTCATGAACCTGGTGGGCGAGATCAAACCGGACCAGGTAACCCTGGTTCCGGATCCTCCGGATGCCATTACCAGCAGTGAAGGCTGGAATACCATCAAATACAAATCATTCCTGGTTGAAGTAATAGCTGAATTGAAAGAGCAGGGAATCAGGTCATCCATTTTCATTGACACCAATCTGAAATACATTGAAAATGCAGTTGAAACCGGGACCGACCGGATTGAACTGTATACGGAACCTTATGCACGCAATTACCCGACGGATCCCGAACATGCTATCGCCGGGTTTAAGGAAGCAGCTGAAAGGGCGCTTGAACTTGGATTGGGACTGAATGCCGGGCATGATCTCAGCCTGGAGAACCTGAAATACTTTAATGATAACATCCCCGGTCTGCTGGAAGTATCCATAGGTCATGCTCTCATTTCCGATGCGCTGTATTACGGACTGGAGAATACCATACAGCAGTATCGCCGGCAACTTTCCTGAGTAACACTGCACAAACCCCTATGGAACTATTTTACAGAAATTTTGGTGAGGGACCGCCCCTGATCATTGTACATGGATTGTACGGGGCTTCTGACAACTGGCTATCGATCGGCAGGGCACTCGCTGACAGCTTCGATGTTTACCTTATTGACCAGCGAAATCACGGGCAATCTCCCCACTCCGATACGCATAATTACCCGGCCATGATGGATGACCTAATCAGGTTCATGGACAGGCATGATCTCCGTAAAGCAATCCTGGTGGGCCATTCTATGGGAGGCAAAACAGTCATGTTCCTGGCAGAAGCTTACCCGGAAAGGGTGGACTCATTGATCGTCATTGATATTGCTCCCACCACCTGTCATCCTGATGATCACTCCAGCCAGGCCAGGACACATACAGAAATTGTGAACGGAATGCTATCAGTGGACTTCAGCCAGGTGACAAAGCGGGAGGATGTGGATGATCAGCTTGCCTGTACCATTCATTCCCCCAGGATCAGGAGTTTCCTTATGAAAAATGTGTCCAGGAGCCCGGATGGAAGTTACCACTGGAAGTTGAATGCTCCGGTCATCGGGAAGGAACTTACATCCATATTCGAGGGCATAGACCTCTCGAAATATTCACCGGGGAAAGGTATCACGGGGTTTCCGGTGCTTTTTATACGGGGTGAAAATTCAGACTATATTACTGATGATTGTATCCCCGATATAAAACAGATCTTCCCGATGGCTGAGATTGCAACCATTCCCCAGGCAGGCCACTGGCTCCATGCCGAGCAGCCTGATCTCCTGGTTAAGACGATCAGGTATTTTCTATAACTTCCACATTTTCCTCAGGGATGAGTGATTCTCCCCTTAGTCTCAGCAGGATCTGCGCTACGGTCAGAACGTCTTTCTCGCAATACCGGATAATCCTGTTGGTATCCTTGTCTTCATAGTATACCCTTCCCACCTGGCTGCCATCGATATCATCTTTGGGATTGGGAATATCCAGGATCTCTGCCATCAGGGCCAGTGATATATAGTGCCTGTAGGCACCGAACTTCCATAATTCCATGGTATCCAGGAATTGAACTTCCCAGGGCTTCTTGCCGGCAACATTCAGGACCTCAGGTACAGGTATGTCATTGATGATCATTCTCCTGGCCATAAACGGAAAATCGAAATCCTTGCCATTGTGCGCACAAAGATTAAGCACTTTGCCCGGGCGGAATTTCTTAAGCAGGCGGGAGAAGCCCTCCAGGATTTCAGGCTCAACATCTCCTGCAAAAGACTTGATCCGGAATCGCCTGGGTTCTTCCAGGTTT
>CAYOUP010000217.1:0-6385 GCA_964407125.1 uncultured Hyphomicrobiaceae bacterium
ATATTCTCGCGGGCAAGGAGGATTATGAAGTCACCGAGGGTTCCGTCACATGGAACGGCGAGAACATTTTGGAGATGGATCCGGATGAACGCGCAACTTCAGGCGTATTTCTTGCTTTCCAGTATCCGATGGAAATCCCCGGCGTTGCCTCGCTGAACTTCCTCCGTACCGCAATCAATTCGCACCGCAAGGCGCGCGGTGAAAGCGAAATTTCCACGCCGGACTTCATCAAGCTGGTCAAATCGAAGGCCGAAGCGCTCAACATCTCGATGGATATGCTCAAGCGTCCGGTCAATGTCGGCTTTTCGGGCGGCGAGAAAAAGCGCCACGAAATCCTGCAGATGGCACTGCTTGAACCTTCGCTGTGCGTGCTCGACGAAACCGACAGCGGCCTCGACATCGACGCGGTGCGCATCGTTTCCGAAGGCGTCAACGCGCTGCGCTCACCGGACCGCGCCTTTCTTCTGATCACGCATTATCAGCGCCTGCTCGACTATATCGTACCGGACAAGGTGCATGTCATGGCGGGCGGGCGGATCGTCAAATCCGGCGGCAAGGAACTCGCGCTGGAACTCGAAAAATCCGGCTACGCCGAATATGACGCGGACGCTGCGTGAAGGAGAGTGCGATGAATGTTGCTGCAATGAATTTCGATACGCAGCCGGGAGATGCGGCCGTCCAGCTTGGCGAAAATTATCGCGGTGTCGCGGCAGGATTGCCGGGCGGCGCGGGCGTTGGCGCGATGCGCGACAAGTCGATTGCCGAGCTGGCGGAAACCGGACTGCCGGGCCGCCGCGTGGAAGAATGGAAATACACGGACCTTCGCACCCATTTGAAGTCAGCATTCCCGCCTGCGGATAAAGATGATGCTCCGATAGCGGAGGAAGACCTCAAGGCCGCTCTCGGTGCTCTGGCTGGCATTGGGGATGAAGACGCGCATCTGATGGTCTTCATTAACGGTGCTTACAGGTTGGGCCGTTTGAATTCCAGCGATGGTCCTATCGTCTCCTCACTCAGCGATGCGTTCGATGAGCGTCCCGAATGGGTAGGTTCTCTGCTCGGTGAAGTCAATCCGCAGGAGAAGGCCGATCCGGTCATGCAGCTGAACACCGCATTCATGACCGATGGAGCCGCCATCCATATTCCGGCAGGCGTCAAGCTCGACAAGCCGCTGCATCTTGTGTTCCTGACACGCGGCGCGAATAGTCATTCGGTGGCGACGCGCAATATCGTTTCCGTTGAGGAAGGCGCAGAAGTCACGATCATCGAGCAGCATGTCACGCTCGGCAATACGGCCTTCCAGACCAATTCCGTCACCGAGATGAAGGTTGCCGGTGGTGTGAAGGTTGAGCACATCAAGCTTCAGGATGAAAGCCTCGGCAGCACGCATCTGGCGACATGGGCGGTCGATCTCGGCAAGGCGTCCAGCTATCGCGGCGTACATCTGGCAACCGGCGCGGCGCTTTCGCGGCATCAGCTCTTCCTGCGCTTCAACGAAAATGACGCACGCGGACATTATTACGGTGCGCAATTGATGCGCGGCAAACAGCATTGCGACATGACGCTGGTGATCGACCATGATTCAGTCGGCTGCGAGAGCCGTGAACATGTGAAGGCCGTGCTCGACGATGGCGCACGCGGCGTGTTCCAGGCCAAGGTCATCGTTCGCCCCGATGCTCAGCAAACGGACGGACACCAGATGGCTCAAGCGCTGTTGCTGTCGGACAATGCCGAATTCGACGCCAAGCCGGAGCTGGAAATCTACGCGGACGACGTGAAGTGCAATCACGGCGCAACCTCCGGCGCGATCGATGAAGATCTGATGTTCTACCTGAAAGCGCGCGGCATTCCGGAAGACGACGCCCGCGCCATGCTGATCCAGGCGTTCATCGGCGAGATCCTCGATCAGGTCGAGAATGAGAAACTGTCGGAGGCGTTTGCCGCGAAGGCGGAGGAGTGGCTCGGTTAGCATCTTTGGCCAAGGGCATGTTGACTTTGTCATATCCGCGAAAGCGGGTATCCAGCGGCAACTGATGAGCAAGGAACTGGATTCCCGCCTGCGCGGGAATGACGAAGAAAAGTACCGGACTTTATATGGGGGAGTAGATCGCGTTTCGGACGAACGAATGACACGGTGGAGAATACAATGACTGCAACGATCGTGTGTCCAGAGCTGTCGGTGGAAGAAGCGGCCGAATTGATTGCGGACGGTCACGCAGTTGTCATCGACGTCAGTCCGCGGCGGCGCTGGGCGAGCGGTCATATTCCGGGCGCGATCAATCTGGTGCCATCCGAATTCACCGCCGGGGATATTCCGGCGGACGAGGACACGACGCTTTTATTCTACAGCTCTGTCATGGGCACATCCGCATGCCAGTACGCGGCGCAACGAGCTGTAAAACTGGGCTTCAGGCATGTGTTCACCATGAAGGGCGGGTTGAGAGACTGGATGGCGGCCGGTCACCGCGCGATGGCAGGGGCTTGAGGAGTTGGGAATGGCAGCAGACAGACGATTGGCGGGCAGAACAGGCGATGCGTCGGCGGGGCTCGATGTGGTAAAAATCCGCGCAGATTTCCCGATCCTCTCCCGCGAGGTCTATGGCAAGCCGCTGGTCTATCTCGACAATGCCGCCTCGGCGCAAAAGCCGCAGGCCGTTCTCGACGCCATCCAGCGCGCCTATGCCGAGGATTATTCCAATGTCCATCGCGGCCTGCATTTCCTCGCCAACGCATCAACCGAAGCCTATGAGGGCGCGCGCAAGACCGCTGCCCGTTTCCTGAATGCGGCCTCGGAAAACGAAATCATCTTCACCAAGAATGCGACCGAAGGCATCAATCTCGTTGCGCAGTCGTTTGGCGGACAGCGCAGCGGCGAAGGCGATGACATCCTGCTCACCATCATGGAGCACCATTCCAACATCGTTCCCTGGCATTACCATCGCGAACGCAGCGGCGCGGTGCTGAAATGGGTTCCGGTGACGGAGGAGGGCGAGTTCCGCATCGAGGACTTCGAAGCCGCGCTCAGCCCGCGGACGAAGATGGTCGCCGTCACGCATATGTCCAACGTGCTTGGGACTGTCGTGCCCGTGAAAGAGGTCGTCCGGATCGCGCATGAACGGGGCATTCCGGTGCTGATCGACGGTAGCCAGGGCGCGGTTCATCTGCCCGTCGATGTGCAGGATATCGACTGCGATTTTTACGTTTTCACCGGCCATAAGGTCTACGGCCCCTCGGGCATCGGCGTGCTCTATGGCAAGCGCGAACATCTCGAAAAGATGCCGCCCTATCAGGGGGGCGGCGAGATGATCGACACGGTGAGCGAGGACGACGTAACCTATGGTGCGCCGCCCTATCGCTTCGAGGCCGGAACGCCACCGATTGCGCAGGCTGCCGGACTTGGCGCCGCGCTCGATTATATGAACGGCATCGGCAAGGATGTGATTGCAGCGCACGAAGCCAGCTTGCGCGACTATGCGATGGAACGCCTCAGCGCCCTGAACTCAGTGGAGATTTTCGGACGCGCAGCGGATAAGGGCGCCATCGTCTCATTCGCCCTGAAAGGCGCGCATGCGCATGATGTCGCCACGATCCTCGACCGTTCCGGTGTTGCCGTGCGCGCGGGCACCCATTGCGCCGAACCGCTTCTGGCCCGATATGGACAGACATCGACATGCCGCGCGTCCTTCGCCGTCTACAATACGACGGAAGAAGTCGACGCATTGGTCGAAGCGCTGATCAAGGCGCAAAGTTTTCTCGCGTGAGGCTGATCATGTCGCAGGATTTTGAAAATTTCGACAGGAAACCGGACAGGGCGGACGCGCTTCCACAGCCGGATCAGGGCGAACAGGCCAAGCCGTCACCCGCACCCGGATCGTCCATACCGCCCGAAGAGCTGGAACGGCTCAGCAACGACATTGTCGCTGCGTTGAAGACGGTTTACGATCCCGAGATCCCGGCCGACATTTACGAACTCGGCCTGATCTACAGGGTCGATGTCGACGACGACCGCAATGTTGCCGTCGAAATGACGCTGACGACCGCAGGCTGCCCGGTGGCCGGTGAAATGCCGGGCTGGGTCGAAAACGCCGTGAGCATGGTTCCAGGCGTCAATCAGGTCACTGTCGAGCTTACCTTCAACCCGCCCTGGGATATCAGCCGCATGTCCGAAGAAGCACAGATTGCGCTTGGCATGTTCTGATGTATCGTTTCATCAGTGCTGCGTAGCCAGCTTGCAGGCTTGTCTATCAGACCGTATACAAATTGAACAATCAGTAACCTCGCTGCTATAATTTACGGTTCGATCACGCAAAATGACTGGCGTTGCGTACTTTCTCAGTGCGCTTAAGGAGGGCCGCCCTGTTTCTGTCCAAAGAAATTATCCTCTTTATACTGATTGGCAGTGTGCTCGGCCTCCTCGTCTGGGGGCGATGGCGTTATGATATCGTCGCTTTCGGCGCGCTGGCCGCTGCAATCATTTTAGGTGTCATCCCCGCCGACAAGGCATTTGCAGGTTTCGGCCATCCGGCTACGATCATCGTCGCTCTTGTCCTTATCGTCTCGCGCGGCATGACCAATGCCGGCGTTGTCGATCAGCTCGCACGTCTGTTCGCCACGAATTCGGCGTCCGTTCCCCGCCATATCGCCCTGATGTCGGCGATCGCCGCGTCACTTTCGACGGTGATGAACAATGTCGCCGCACTCGCCCTTCTGATGCCGCTGGACATGCAGGCCGCCGCCAAGGCCAAGCGGCCTCCAGGCAAGACGCTGATGGCATTATCCTACGCCACCATACTCGGCGGCCTCGTGACGTTGATCGGCACACCTCCGAATATCATTGTAGCAAGCTTCCGTGCCGAGACCGTTGGGACACCTTTCAGCATGTTCGACTTCACGCCGGTCGGCGGCGTGGTCGCCTTGGTTGGACTAACCTTCCTGGCACTGATCGGCTGGCGGTTGATTCCTCCCACATCACGCAAGGCGACGTCTGAGAAGGGGTTCGAGTTGAAGGACTATATCGCCGAGGCGCGGGTCATGGGAAGTTCCAGGATTGTCGGGGAGCGCGTCGTAAAGGTGCGGGGCAAATTCATTGAGCATGGCTCAGACCTTCTCGCAATCATTCGCCACGGCGTCCGGCAATCGGTCTCCAACAGGCTGCTCGTCGTCGCGCCCGACGATATTTTCGTTATCAAGGCGGCTGCGCAGAACCTCGAAAAACTTGTCAGCGATTTCGATCTCGACTATGTCGGCAAGGATCTCATTGACGTAAAGGCATTGCAGGATTTGAAGCTGATCGAACTCGTGGTTCCGTCTGGCGCCAGGCTTGAAAACCAGACTGTCCGGAGTTCGGGGCTGACCTACCGCCCTCAGGTGTCGCTAATCGGCATTTCACGGCAGGGTTATGATATAACGGAAGCGCTCAGCGAGACGCGTATCCACCCAGGCGATGTGCTTTTGATGCTCGTACCGGAAGCGGATATTGCCGATGTCGTCGATCTGACCGGCTGCCTCCCGCTCGCACCGCGCGGTTTGTCCGTCGCCAAACGGTCCAGAGCCGCCATTGCGGCAGGAATTTTTACCACTGCTATCCTGGCTGCATCCCTCGGTCTGGTCCCGCTTCCGGCAGCTCTTGTGCTAATCGCAATCCTGTTCGTTTCGCTGGGACTGATCGGGCCGCGAGAAGTCTACACGACAGTCGAATGGCCGGTGATAGTTCTGTTGGGGTCGATGATCCCGCTTGGTGCAGCGCTGGAGGCGTCGGGCGGCACTGCTCATATCGCCGAAGGGCTGCTCGCGATCACGTCCGGGGCGCCAGCCTGGGTCACCTTGGCACTGCTCATGATCATCACCATGACGATGGCGGACATTCTGAACAACGTCGCAACCAGTGTTATCGCCGCGCCGATCGGGCTGGAAATGGCCCGAAATCTTGGCGTCAATCCTGATCCATTTCTGATGGCCGTGGCGGTCGGTGCATCATGTGCTTTCCTGACGCCGGTCGGGCAAAAGAACAACATTCTCGTTCTGGGCCCCGGCGGCTACAGTTTCGGCGATTATTGGCGGCTCGGACTGCCGCTGGAGATCATCATCGTCGCAGTCGCCGTGCCGCTGCTTCTGTTTTTTTGGCCGTTTTAAAAATCGTGAAGGCGAAATGGACGTAAACTTGCCTTTCCTGCGGAGAGAGATCGGAATGCGCAAGTGTTCTATGTTATCAGATTCATATGATAATTCAGCATGTTAACCTCTCATCTTGCCAAGATTCCGACAGGAAACTTTGCAAACCACCTCAGACGTCGAAGTAACAGAAGCAGTTCCCCCTCACCCGGAATGCTTACGCATTCCGCCCTCTCCCGCGAGGGGAGAGGGCAAAAAAGAAGGTCGCCGCATC
>CAYOUP010000218.1:0-3423 GCA_964407125.1 uncultured Hyphomicrobiaceae bacterium
AAGACATCGCGACAAGCGCTCACTCGATCGAACTTGCTTCCGATAAAGCTGTACTGGAATCTATAAGATGCTCGTACGCCTTGTCCGCAGGCAATCCTGCAGGGCTCACGGCAAGGGGATCAAGAGCGATCTGGTGATCGGCGAGTCCAACTTGAGAGACGCCGATGAAAACGTTTCAACGCACACTTGCCGTTGACCCGGTTCTGGAGAAGGCGATGGGGAGCCATTCGATTTCAAAACCCTGTCTTCCCGCAATGATCTGCCCGAGGCGTTCAACGTTAATGACGACCTGACCGTTGGTTCGGTTATAAACACCGTCTATAATCGACTTGACGTTCCGGCAGAGAACTTCCGGCAATCAGGAGACGAGTGTGAGCCTAGTTGACGATCGTTCCCTGGGCCTTGCTTTCATCAAGACGATGAGGCTCAAGCACTGGGCCAAGAATGCCCTGGTTTTCGTTCCGCTTCTGACAGCCCACCAATACGATAATTCTCACGCCATATTTGCCGCGCTTCTGGCCTTCCTCTGCCTGGGTCTGACCGCGTCCGGCGGTTATTTCATCAATGACCTGAAAGATCTGGACGCCGACCGGAAACACGCAACCAAGAAATACCGGCCTTTGGCGTCCGGCGTGCTTTCGACCGGTTGGGGTGCGTTCGGCGCAATCGCCCTGCCGCTTGCCGCATTCGCGATTGCCATGCTCTCATTACCCAAGGCATTCATGGCCGTCCTTGCGTTGTATCTTGCTCTGACGATCGCGTACTCCTTTTACCTGAAGCGGATTTTTCCCGCCGATGTGCTGACCCTGTCGGTCCTGTTCACGCTGCGCGTCCTGGCAGGCGCAACTGCAATCTCGGTCATCCTGTCTTTCTGGCTGCTGGCTTTTTGTATTTTCCTGTTCGTTAGCCTCGCCTATCTCAAACGCTATATTGAGATCGGCAAGATCGGGGACGTGTCCGAAAAGATCAACGGGCGCGGCTATATCGGCGCCGACGCCGACGCCATGTTCATTCTCGGCATCGCCAGCGCGACAGCGTCCATCGTCGTTCTTGCACTGTTCATCAACAGCCCGGAAGTCCAGACCGAATATCCAGGCCGGAATCTGCTATGGGCGTTATGTCTGATTATGATGTTCTGGACCAACCGGGTCTGGATCGCGGCACGACGCGGCGTGGTCAATGAAGATCCGATCGAGTTCGCGCTGGGGGACCGCGCAAGCCAGATTGCTGCTGTGCTTTGCGTGGCGGTCGTGTTACTCGCCCGTTACGTGGCGCTTCCGTTTTAGAAAGGGCTGATATGTCGCTTCTGACACTCGCACTGATCCTGGCGACAGTCACTGCGTCGGCCTGCGCGCAACTGGCGTTGAAGCTCGGTATGAGCAGTCCGGCTGTTGCGGCTGCATTACCGCAAGGGGGCAAGGCGCTGATCGCGGCGGTGGCCTTATCGCCTCTGGTCTGGACGGGGCTGGCGATCTACGGATCGAGCGTTACGGTATGGCTCTGGATTCTGTCCAAGGTGGACCTTTCCCTCGCCTACCCCTTCGTCGGCGTCAGCTTCATCGTGGTGATGCTTTTCGGCGCATTTCTGCTGAATGAAACCATAACGCCGCTTCGAATGATCGGCACCATACTGATCGCAACAGGCTGCATTTTCGTGGCCAGATCCTGAAAGTTTTACGCGCTTTGGGCGATCGGCAATGATGTCTGGCCGAGCTCTCCGCAAGGCAGGGTAAGGATAATTGCCGTGCCGACATCCTTTTCGCTCTCGATGGCGAAATTTCCGCCATAGGCGCGGGCGAAAAACACCGCGAAGGTCACGCCAAGCCCGATGGGCACCTTGCCTCTGCGATCGACGCTGCAGCCCGGCGTAAACAGGCCAAGAGCTGCGCTTGCAACATCCTTCGTCATGCCCTTGCCCGTATCCGACACACGGATCATGAGCTGATTATGTTCCCGGCGCGCCGCGATGGAAACAAGCCCGTTCGGGCAGTTGAATTTGATCGCGTTGTTGATCAGCTCCTGCAGGGCAAATCGCAATTCGTTCTCATTGATACAGGCATAGATCGGGACGGCAGGCATCTGATAGCTGAGCGTAACGTCACATCGGGCAGCTTCCTCCTGAGCCGCCGCCACTTCATCTGCGATGATTGCGGTGATGTCCAGATTTGTCCGGTCCCTTATCGTTTCACCCGAGGTGAGCCTCACGATCTCCAGCACACGTTTCAGCAATTTCAGAAGCGTTTCGCCGCTGGATTTTATATGCCCCAGATATTCAAGAGCCTCCTCCTTGTTCTCCTCCATCTTCATCTCGAGCATGGAGGAAAAACCGAGCACATGATTGAGCGGCGTCAGAAGTTCATGGCTCATCGTTGCCAGGAATGCCTGCCGGGCCTCGTCCTCAACCTGGACTTCGACTTCGAGCGCCTTGCTGTTCGTGTAGGATTCTTTCAAGAAGCGATATTCGTGAAGAGCCTCGGAAATAGCCTGTTTCAGCATCCCCAGCCTGGTTTTTTTTGTCAAGATACGGAATATATCCCGCTGCCTCTCCTTATCCAGTGAGGCAGTATCGGTGAGCAGCGCAATGAAACGGATTTGTGGCCAACGCCTGCTGATTTCATCGAGCATGGCCTTCCCGCTATCGGCATAGCATTCCAGATCGGCTAAAATGATGACCCCAACGTCATCCGTTCCTGCAAGTCTCTGCAAAGCTTGTTCCGGACCTTGCGCCGTAAGTATTTCGAACTGGCTGGAAAGCTGATCGCACAGACCTGACGAAGACCGCGCGTCTCGGTCGATGACAAGAACTTTCCCGCCTTGGCGTTTCATTTTGGTGCAAACCTCGAAAAACGCATAAGAATTCATGAGACAATTTGCAAAATTCTAACACAGCAGGGTTTCGAGTTTATAAATTCGGCGGGCCAGGAATATGTCCAAGTTTTTGAAAATCATACATGATTCATTAAACGACATTGGACGCCGCTGAGAGGCGGTCTTAATCTTTACGTCAACGCAGCATAATTGCCTTGAGGAGCCACAATATGGGGCACACTTCTCCCCACATCTCGCAAACAACAAGTCTTGAGACGCTTATCGCATCGCCCTTTGTCCGCGTGCGCAATCTGCTTGAGGATATCGAGCCCGGCCTCGAACCGATCGACATGACGATCGGCGAGCCGCGTCACGCCATGCCGCCGATGCTGCAAGGCGCGCTGAACGAGGCTTTCGCCGGTTATGCCAAATATCCGCCGATCCAGGGCACGGACGAGTTGCGCAATGCGATTGCCCAATGGATAGGCCGGCGATATCCATCTCTGGAAGGCGTGATCGATCCTTTAGTGCATATCCTTCCGCTAACCGGATCGCGCGAGGGGCTGTTTAGCGCAATATTTCCGGCACTGGCGCGGCGGCGCGATATTGCAAAAC
>CAYOUP010000218.1:3433-6382 GCA_964407125.1 uncultured Hyphomicrobiaceae bacterium
AAAACCGGCTGTACTGATGCCGAACCCGTTCTATCAGGCCTATCTCGCCGCCGCCTATGCAGGCGGTGCGGAAGCGGTCTTTCTGCCGACAACCCAATCGACCGGCTTCCTGCCGGATCTCGATGCGATCCCGCCCGAAACGCTTGAGAGAACGGCCGCCTTCTATCTTGCCTCGCCCGCCAATCCGCAAGGGGCGGTCGCGGATCAGGATTATCTGCGCAAGGCGATTGCACTGGCGCGCCAGCATGATTTTCTCCTGCTGATCGACGAATGCTATTCGGAGATCTACACGGCTGCGCCGCCGCCCGGCGGTCTGGAGGCAGCGCAGTCGCTCGATGGCGGTTTCGCCAATGTCCTTGTCTTCAATTCCCTGTCAAAGCGGTCCAACGTCCCCGGCCTGCGTTCCGGCTTCATCGCGGGTGACGCCAGGTTTCTCGCGACATTCTCCAGCTTCCGCAATGTCGCCGCGCCGCAAATGCCGCTCCCGGTCCAGCACGCCTCCGCCGTTCTGTGGTCGGAAGAGGCGCATGTCGAGGCGAGCCGGGCGCTCTACGAAGAGAAATTTAACGCCGCTCAAGAGATACTGAAAAGTGTATTACCGTTCGAAAAACCGGCGGGCGCCTTCTTCCTTTGGCTCAATCTGGAGCAATTAGGCGGTGGAGAAGCCGCCGTGAAAACCTTTTGGAAAGAATGCGGTGTCAAAGTGTTACCGGGAGCCTACCTGGCGCAAACGGATTCGAGCCGCAGCAACCCCGGGATGAACTACGTCCGCATTGCGCTGGTCGAGGATCTTGCACGCACGAGGGAGGCTTTCGAAAGACTTGCACGTTTTTTGAGTTGAGCCAATGTCCCATTATCGCATCAGCGAATCCGGTCGAATTCTTCCAGACAGCCTGGACGACGAGCTTCCACGCCTGCCGATGAGGCTCGCGGGAGGCGCTTTGCTGCTTATGGCGGCCGTAGGATGGATCAGTCTCGCAAGCTGGTCGTTCGGCGATCCCTCGGTTAACCATGCGATTGACGGCTCCCCGCAAAATCTGCTCGGCGCAACGGGCGCATCGCTCGCCGACATCCTGCTGCAAATTCTGGGGCTGGCTTCCGTCGCCATGTTCCTGCCGCCAGCGGCATGGGGACTCGCGCTGGTTGCGGGCGATCCGGTTATGAATGCGCGCCACCGGCTCGCCATGTGGACCGCGTCCCTCATCCTGATCGCGAGCGCGCTGAGCATTCTGCCCTCGCCCGCAAACTGGCTTCTTCCTAATGGAATGGGCGGACTGATCGGCGACATTGGCAAATCGGTGTTCCTGGTGACATCCGGTCTGGTCAGCGAACCGATCGCCATGATTTTCGGCGCGGGCCTAGCCGGGCTGCTCGGTCTTTGGGCCCTGATGCGCGCATCCGGCATCAGGCTCCGCGACATGGGTATGCTCTTCCAGTCCGGCGATGAAGATGATGACGGTATCGAGGCCGGATTTTCGGCGGGCTTTTTCGGCTATATCTTCAATTTTATCGGTGGCGGGTTCCGCTGGCTGTCACGGCTGTTTGCAAGTGAGCACCCGGCAGCCTCTCATATGCAGGCCCGCAATTTTCATAATGAGACGCAGCAGCCGCATCTCGACGCGCGTATTCTGCCGCGCGATCACGCATCCGGAGAGCCGGACCGCGACCATATCTGGCAACGCCATTTTGCAGCTCACGGAGGCTCAGGATCACAGGCAGGCAAGGCCGCGAAAGAGGCGGATCGCGTTGAGCCCTATTTCGAGGGTCATCGGATTATTCCGGCCGCCGCCCAGCCCATTGCCCCTCAGACCGCGCCAGCACCTGCTGTCGCTCAACCGCACGCCCATGCCTATCACATGCAGCCCCAGGCGCCCGCTGCAAACTATGTGGCTCAGCAGCCGCAACAGCAATTCGTGCCGCACCAGCCCATTGCGCAGCAGCCCGCTCCGCCGCAGCCAGCCTTCCAGAATCCGCAAGCCTATCCGCAAAACTGGCAGCCGCAAACGGCGCAACCCGTTCAGCAGGCGCCCGCCCCGCACTATAATCCGCAGCACCAGCAGCCGGTAAACGGATATGCACCCTACGCGCAAGGCGCGCATCAGACACCGCCCGCCGCGCAGTCATTCACACCGCAGCAGCCAGCGCCCGCCGCGCCGCACTATCAGCAGCCCTATGCACAGCCGCAGCCGGTCGAGACGTACCAGCAGCCGCAGCCGGTTTACGCCAATGAGAATTTTGACAACGCCTCCTATGGCGGTCAGATCAATCTGGCCCAGAATGGGAACGCGATGGCGGCAACAACCGCGCCGGTCATCCGCGGCGGCAATCCCTATGCCACCGGGCCTTCCATGCCCGACCGTGAATCGTCTGCGCCGTCTCGACACCCGGCCAGAACACCGGTCTGGGAGGCGGAAGATTTCATGATGCCGCCGCTTGATCTGCTTGCCTCCGCGCCGCCGCATCAATCCGATCCTGAAATGTCCGACGCCGCATTGGGCCGCCGCGCGGAACTGCTGCAAAGCGTGCTGGAAGATTTCCGCATCAAGGGTCAGATTACCGGTGTCCATCCCGGCCCGGTCATCACGCTCTATGAATTCGAACCGGTACGCGGCACCAAATCCTCGCGCATCATCGGTCTGGCAGATGATATTGCCCGTTCGATGAGCGCAACATCCGCCCGCGTCGCCGTCATTCCGGGCCGCGATGCCCTGGGCATCGAACTGCCGAACCGTAATCGCGAGATCGTGTACTTGCGCGAATTGCTGGAGGCGAAGGAATTCCTGCAGGGCAAGGGCCGCCTCCAGCTTGCACTTGGCAAGACGATCGGCGGCGATCCGGTGATCGTCGATCTGGCGCGAATGCCGCATCTGCTGATTGCGGGCACGACCGGTTCGGGCAAGTCGGTCGCGATCAACACGATGATCCTGTCGCTGCTTTACAGGTTGCCGC
>CAYOUP010000219.1:0-3912 GCA_964407125.1 uncultured Hyphomicrobiaceae bacterium
AAAGGTTACGCCGGGCAGATAGATGTGATTTTCGTGATTGTGGTTTATTTCCTGGACGGTCTCGGGCTCATAAGCCCAGATCGTTACGTCGCGTCCCGCACGGCGCGCGGCAACAGCCAGCGCGGTACCCCAGGCGCCCGCGCCAACCACACCGATTTTCTGATAATCACCCATTTCCTGTTCCGTTTTCTCATGCTTTCACGCCCGCACCGATAGTGCGCGGCGCATTGCCGTCAAGTGGCCAGCGCGCCCGTGCGGAAAAATCCCGCTCATAGGGAAGGTTCCTCACGAACCGCTCTGCGCCTGCCCACGCAACCATCGCCGCATTGTCACCGCAAAGCGCGACCGGCGGCACATGCAACGTAAACCCTCGTTCCTGCGCAAGGTTCATCAGCGCTGAACGCAGCGCCTTGTTAGCCGCAACCCCGCCCGCAGCCACCAGACGCCACGCAGCGCGGTCAGGATGCATATCTATATAGGCGTTCATTGCGGTCTTAATCCGGTCGCTGACAGCTTCGGTGACGGCAAGTTGGAAAGAGGCGCATAAATCACGGATATCGCCGTCATGCAAGGGGGCGATTTTACTCGCTGCAAGACGAAGCGCATTTTTCAGTCCGGAGAAAGAAAAATGCGGCTCCGGACGCCCCATCATCGGACGCGGAAACGGGAAACGATTCGAATCACCGCCCTCGGCCCAGCGCTCGACCTGCGGGCCGCCGGGAAAACCGAGGCCAAGCAGCTTGGCTGTCTTGTCGAAGGCTTCACCGAGCGCATCGTCGAGCGTGGTGCCAAGTCTCTGATACGCGCCGACACCATGAACCGCGAGAATTTGCGTATGCCCGCCCGATACGAGCAGCAGCAGATAGGGCGGCTGGATACCCTCCGTCAGACCGACGGTGAGGGCATGGCCTTCGAGATGGTTGACCGGAATGACAGGGAGATCATGCACCATGCCGATCGCCCTGGCCGTCACCGTGCCAACCAGAAGCCCGCCGATCAGGCCCGGCCCCGCTGTCACCGCAATTGCCGAAAGATCCGTGAATTCCATCCCGGCATCGCGCATTGCCGCATCTATCAGCCGGTCGAGGCATTCAATATGCGCGCGCGCCGCAATTTCAGGGACGACTCCGCCAAAGGCTTCGTGTTCACGAAGTTGTGAACGCACGATGTTTGAGAGGATCGTTCCCTGGCCATTTTGCGCGCGTTTTATGACAGCCGCACTGGTTTCGTCGCAGCTTGTTTCAATGCCAAGAATGTATACTGGTTTATCTGAGTTCAGCATTTTCACGATTTGCAGCGGGCGTTGATACCGCTTAAAGCAACATGTTATCCAAGCGTCCAAATTATAAAGGCGTTTCGTTGAAACGGCCGCGACACTAAACTATAGGTCGAGATAGCGAAAGCGTTTGCCAGGGGAAAGAGATTGAAAAAGCAATCCAAAGTAAGGATTGGAACGCGCGGGAGTAAATTGGCGCTTGCACAGGCCTATCAGCTCCGCGACCGTATGATGGCTGCGCATGGCTTCGATGACGGCGATTTCGAAATCAAGGTCATCAAGACTGCCGGCGATATCATTACCGATAAACCGCTGGCCGAGTTTGGCGGCAAGGGGCTGTTCACCAAGGAAATAGAGGAGGCGCTGATCGCGTCGGAGATCGACGTGGCCGTGCATTCGATGAAGGACGTTCCGACGAAGCTTCCCGAGGGACTGGATATCAAATGCCTGCTGCCCCGTGAGGATGTGCGCGATGCTTTCATCAGCCGTAAGGTTTCAAACCTTTCCGAATTGCCGCAAGGCGCGGTTTTCGGAACATCGTCGCTCCGCAGGCAAGCGCAGATCAAGCGCCTGCGACCCGACCTCAAGGTCATCCCCTTTCGCGGCAATGTCCAGACGCGCCTGAAGAAACTGGATGACGGTGTGGCCGATGCAACGCTGCTCGCCTATGCCGGGTTGAAGCGGCTCGGGCTTGAAAAGGAAGTCACCGCGCTGATGGAAGCCGGGGACATGCTGCCCGCCATTGCACAAGGCGCGATCGGCATCGAGGCGCGCATCCACGATGAGCGGATCGCGGAATTGCTTGCGTCCCTCCATGACGAGCCGACCAGTCTTTGCGTCGCGGCGGAGCGCGCGTTCCTTACCGAGCTCGATGGATCATGCCGCACACCGATTGCCGGTCTTGCGATAATGGATGACGGTGGCAAGCTTCATTTTCGCGGCGAAATCCTGTTGCCGGACGGCAGCCGGTCCTATGCGACCGAACGTGAGGGAGCGGCGGCAGACGGAGATGAGATGGGGACCGATGCGGCGCGTGAACTTCTGGACATAGCCGGACCGGATTTTCTTCGCGCGGTTGCCTGATGCGAATTCTCGTTACTCGTCCAGCGGAAGACGCCAGGCGACAGGCTGAGCAACTAAAGACGTTAGGTCACACTCCGCTCATTTTTCCGCTACTTGAAATCGTTTTTCCAAGGCTGACGCCGCTGGAACTTAATGGCGTGCAAGGGCTCATCGTGACCAGCCGCAACGGCTTGCGCGGACTTCAGGCAAATGATGCGTTCGAAAACGCGAAAGGTCTGCCGGTCTACTGCAACGGTGAGGGGACTGCCGAACTCGCCGCTGAATTGGGGTTTACCCGCGTAATCTCGGGCGAAGGCCGCGCCAGCGATCTCGTGCCCGTCATCTGCCATTCCGCGCGTCCTGAAGACGGCGCGTTACTGTATCTGACGGGCCAGTACCTTGCCTACGACCTTGAAACACCTTTGATCGAGGCTGGGTTTCTGGTTCCACGCGTGATCTGCTACGAAGCTCACGAACTCCATCCCGGCCGCGCAGCAAAACTCGCGGAAATTTTCCGTAGGCGTGAAATTCACGGAATTATCCTTATGTCGCCTCGCACGGCAGGCATTTTTTCGCGTATAATCAGGCGCTTCGAAGTCGAGGAGGAAGCGCGGGCAATAACATGCTACTGTTACTCAGAAGCCATTGCTAAATCTTTAGAGGAAATTGACGGGTTGACGATAGCCATCTCATCTCATCCTAAAGAAGCGGATTTGATGAGATTGATTGGTGCGGCATCATTTCGGAACGAAGCTCTGGCCGATCTGGAACAGGCGCTTGGCAAACGTTAATCATTGGCATTCTATTCTGCCGACCGGGAACATGACGGAGCCGGGGACTGGCCGGAAGGTTAAAAATGACGAATACGAACGGACCTGACGACAGAGATGCGGGCGGAAAGGAGAAGCGTCCTTATACAACGCTCGACCTGACAGCCGATGAAGTTTCGCCGGGCAAGGACGAAGCTGCAAGGCAGGCCGCGCAGGGGCAGAAGGAACAGCTCCGCCTGAACAAACCAGAGGACAAGCCCGCCGGATCTTCAAAAGACGGGGCCGACCGTTGGGCAGGACTTCTCACGCATGCCGCCGCCGGCGCGATTGGCGCGGCGTTAACCGTGCTCGTTGCGCTCTGGATCTTTGGAAATACGGACGGCAACAGCAATGGTTCCGCGGCGTCGGGTAAGGATGTAGAAGTGCTGCGCGCCGCCATTGCAGCTACGGAAACAAAGATTTCGGCGCTGGAGGCCGATCTCAAGAGTGCTGTTGAAAAAGCCGGAGCCGCACAAGGTCAGCAGAGCGAGCTGGCCAATCTCTCCGAGCGCATTGCAGCGCTTGAGTCCCGTCCAGCCGGGGGCACGATAACGCAACAATCCGTTCAGCAGTCGATCGACCCGATTGCGGCGCAGATCGCCGAGATCGAACGCCGCGTGAATACGCTGTCTGCCGCACAAAGGGAACGCAGGGTAGACACCAAGTCCATGGCCGTGTCGCTGGCCTTCTATAATCTTCAGCGGGCGGCGCGTGATGGCAAGCCTTATGCGCTGGAGCTGAAATCCGTCGAGGAAAATGCGCCTG
>CAYOUP010000219.1:3922-6382 GCA_964407125.1 uncultured Hyphomicrobiaceae bacterium
TCTTGGCCAGCTTCATCCCGGTCATGGTAGTGGTCGAGACGACGCACTCCCACTGGGGCCTGTGCCGTTGGATCTGGCCGCACTTGAGCCTTGGCGTGACGAAGGCGTGAAAAGTATCGATCAGCTTCAGGAAAGCTTCGATGCGGCGGCAAAGGCGGCAATTGACGCTGAAAATCAGCCGACCGATGAGTCTCTTGCGTCCGAAGTCTGGTCACGCGCGAAATCCTTTATTCGCATCCGGCGCAAGGGGGATGTCGAGGGCGAGGACACGAGCGCGATCCTCGCCCGAATCGAGCACCGTCTGCAGAACCGCGATCTGAAAGCGGCGCTTGCGGAAGCGGAAAAACTTCAAGGAGCCGCAGCGCAAGCCTTGGCACCCTGGGTGGCCGAGCTGAAAAGAAAACTGGCGGTTGAGGACGCCCTTGCACGGATCGAGACGAAATTGCTCGGCACGATTGGCGGCGATGAAGCCTCGATGAGGGACGGCTGATGGTCCGGGCGCTATTCTATATTCTGCTCGTTGCAGGGCTGGCGCTTCTGTTCGCCTGGTTCGCGGAAAATCCGGGCCAGCTGACCATCGATTGGCCCGGATATCAGATTGATATTTCGCTGTTCCGGTTCACGGTCGCAATCCTGGTTCTTGCAGGCCTCATCTATATCATTGTCACCCTGCTCAGCCGGATACTTGGAAGTCCCAAGCGTCTGCGGCGCTTTTTGCACCGCCGCCGTGAAGTGAAGGGCTATACGGCACTGCGTAGGGGGATATTCGCGGTCGGCGCAGGCGACGAAACAACGGCGGCTCAATATGCCGTCGAGGCGCGGCGCGCGCTTCGCGACGAACCTTTGACGATGCTTCTCGATGCGCAGGCCGCCCAACTCAGCGGTGATCACCGCGCGGCGCAGCGGCTTTTCGAAGCCATGTCGGAAAATCCGGAGACGCGGCTTCTGGGATTGCGCGGGCTCTTTCTTGAGGCGAGCCGCGAAAAGCAGATGGTTGCCGCCGAACAATATGCTGCGCGGGCGATGCAGCTCAACCCGTCGCTGCAATGGCCGGTCAATGCGCTGTTCGACATGCAATGCCGGAACCGGAACTGGCAGGGCGCGCTCGAAACGCTCTCGATCGCGCGAACGCATCGCCATGTCAGCCGCCAGCTTTTTGATCGCCGCAAGGCCGTTCTGCTGACAGCGCAGGCCTATGATCTTGAGGATGGCGAAGCAGACCGCGCGCTGGATTTGGCGCTTGAGGCGCATCGCCTTGAACCAAGCCTCGTGCCCGCCGCCGTCATTGCAGGGCGGATCTATTCCAGCCAGGGAAATACAGGGAAAGCAGCGCGCGTGCTCGCCAAGACATGGCAGTATAACGCCCATCCCGAACTCGCTCTGGGCTACGCCTTTGCCCGGCCCGGTGACTCGCCCCGTGACCGGCTGGATCGCATCAAGTCGCTCATCGTGCTCAACCCGGATGAAACCGAGGCCCGCATTGCGCTGGCCACCGCCGCTGTCGATGCGCGGGAATGGGACGAGGCGCGCGAGGCCCTTGAACCGCTGCTGGAAAAATCGCCGACCGCGCGTGTCTGCGCGTTGATGGCGCGTATCGAAGGCGGGCAGTATCGCGATGCCGGACGGGTCCGTGAATGGCTGGCCCGTGCAGTTCGTGCGTCGCGTGATCCCGTGTGGATGGCCGACGGCGTCATTTTCAGCGAATGGCAGCCCATTTCCCCGATTACGGGCAGGCTTGACGCTTTCGAATGGCGTGTGCCTCCGGATCATTCCGAGAAGGGCGACGGCAAGGATCTGCTCGACGAATTCGCCGCTCTCAGCCGGGATATGGAAAGTGCCGCGCTTCCCGGTACAGGCGAACACGGAGAAACGCAGGCGGAGGCAGAAGGGCTTGTTACGATTACGATTCCGGCCAATCAGACTGATGCCAGACCGGAAGCGGAAGCAGTTGAGGCTGACGAGGTCCGGAGCGATAGCAAAGCGATGGTCATTGTGACCGAACCGGTAGCTGAAGATGCCGCGTCCGAAGAGGCTGAGATTGTCGAGACTGAAGACGTTGAGGCTTCCGGCGTGCAGTCAGATCAGGACGAGGCTGTTATGGCGGCCAGGACCGAGTCCTCCAAGGACGATACCGCTGAGACGGCTGCGCAAACAGAAAAGCCACAGCGCAAAACTCCCAAGGAACCGAAAATCTTCGTTCCCGGCCGCGCTCCGGACGACCCTGGGCCGGATGACGTCGACTTCGACGATGATTCAACGCCCTATTCGCGCTATCGCGCCGGTATGAAGACGCAGACGAGCTAGTGCACTGACACATTCACATGGTTCATATGCCAGTGCACTAACCCTTTATTTTGCATCAATTTTGCCAAACTCCGGCTGAAGCCTCCGTTTGGATCGATGCACTAGAGGTTGGTAAGTCTGCGGTTTCGAACTCCCCACGCAGCAGAGATTCAGTAA
>CAYOUP010000220.1:0-6311 GCA_964407125.1 uncultured Hyphomicrobiaceae bacterium
TGGCCCCGGTGATTATCGCAGCCTTCACCATGGTGGCTCCTGCGAACGCCCAGGATGATACCATCAAAATCGGTTATGCGATCTCGAAAACCGGCCCCAATGCTCCTGGTGCAGGCATTACCACTTTGCCCAACTATCAGCTATGGGTGAAGGATGTGAACGATGCCGGTGGCATCCAGGTCGGCGATAAGAAGATGAAGATCGAGGTCGTCGAATATGACGACCGTTCGTCATCGGAAGAAGCGGTCCGGGCGATAGAGCGGCTGGCGACACAAGACAAGGTCGATTTCATCCTGCCGCCGTGGGGGACCGCGAACAATCTCGCTGTCGGACCAATTTTCGACCGCTATGGCTATCCGCAACTGGCAAATACCGCCGTTACCGACAAGGCACCGGCACTGGCAAAACGCTGGCCGAATTCTTACTGGCTGCTGGGTACGGGCGGGGAATATGCCGAGGCGCTGGTTGAACTGCTGGTAAAGCTTCGCGATGAAGGCAAGATCGGTGACACGATCGCCATGGCCTCGATCGCCGACGGTTTCGGTATCGAGCTGTCCAATGCCGGCCGCACCGCATTTGAAAAGCACGGTTTCAAGCTGGTCTATGATGAGAGCTATCCGCTCGGCTCACAGGACCTGGCGCCGGTCATCAACCAGGCCAAGAAGGCCAATCCGGATGTCTTTGTCGCCTTCTCCTATCCGCCGGACACCATCGGCCTGACCGCACAAGCGCAGACGCTCGGCTTCAATCCGAAGATCTTTTATGCGGGCGTAGGTGTCGCATTTCCGATCTATAAGGATCGCTTCAAGGACGCCGTGGACGGCGTTGTCAGCCTTGGCGGCGTGAATGCATCCAGCGAGGCGGTCAAGAAATATATCGCACACCATACCGAGGTCATCGGTCAGGAACCCGACCGCTGGGCGAGCCTTGTAACCTACGCCAGCCTTCAGGCCTTGCAGCAGTCAATCGAGAAAGCCGGTACGCTCGACCGGGAAGCTGTTTCCAAGCAACTGGCTTCGGCAACATTCGATACCATTCTGGGCAAGTTCTCCTTCGATAATCCGAGCCATAAAATCCCGGGAATTTTCACTGTCGGCCAGTGGCAGAATGGCGAGTTCGTCGGCCTCTACCCGGTCGATGAAGAAGGCGCTGCGGTGCTGACTTTTCCGAAGCCGGAATGGCCTGAGGCAAACTGATCCATGGGGGGTAGCCGCGACGTTCCTGAATTATTTTTCATCAGGGCGTCGCGGCTGATTTTGACTTCGATAATGCTGATCTGATCAGCCCGTGGCATAATCAACAAAGCCGTATACAGATGTTTGTCGATGCTCTCCTTTCCGGCCTCACACTCGGTGGCATGTATGCGCTGATCGCCATGGGGCTGACGCTGCAATATGGCGTGGCACGCATCCTCAACCTGGCTTATGGAGAGATTCTGATCGGAGCAGCCTTCGCCGCCTATGTGCTCGTCACTTTCGCCGGGATCGGGCCGCTTCTTGGTCTGCTGATCATCGTACCGCTGAGCTTCATTCTCTCTTACGGCATTTACCGCATCCTGCTGACACCGCTCGTGCGCCGCGCCCGCACGCGCGCCATTCTTGAAGTCGACAGCATTCTGGCAACCTTCGGCCTGCTCTTCGTTCTGCAGGGCATCATGCTGGCGATCTTCGGCGGCAATTACACCAGCTATTCCTATCTCAATTCCGGCGTCGATCTGCTCGGCACGACCATAGCCGCCAACCGGCTGCTGGTGTTTTTCGTCGCCATCATTCTCGGCGGCGCCTTTTATTACGCTCTGACGCATACGCGGATCGGCACCGCTTTGCGCGCCGTGGCCGTCGATCCGCAGGCGGCTGGACTCGTCGCCATCGACGTGCGCTGGGCCTCGGGTCTTGCCTTCGCGCTTGGCGGTGCGCTTGCCGCCACCGGAGGCGTGCTGATTTCGATGTTCCTGACCTTCAGCGCCAATATCGGTGTGGTCTTCACCATGAAGGCGCTGATCATCGTCATCATGGGCGGTGTCGGTAATGTTCTCGGCGCACTTGTTGCCGGACTATTGCTGGGGCTTGCCGAAAGCTTCGTTGCCACCTTCGGCGACCCGGGCCTGACCCTGGCGGCGACTTACGCGATTTTCCTGATTGTGCTGCTTTTTCGGCCCGAAGGGCTGTTTGGAAGGGCGGCGCGATGAATACGAGCCTTTTCCCTTCCATAGCCATCGGCGGCGGCGTGGTGTTCCTCCTTGCCCTGGTGCCGCTTTTTGCCGATGGCTATGGTCTGTCGCTCGGCATTGGCATTCTGAGCTATGTCGTGCTGGCGACTGCCTGGGCGATGTTTTCCGGCCCGACGCGCTACATCTCGCTGGCGACGGTCGCTTTTTTCGGGATCGGCGCTTATACCGTCGCGGTTCTGGGCGAACTGCTGCCCTGGCCGCTTGTTCTCATGGCCGCAGGCGCGGTGGGCTCACTGCTTGCGCTGGCGATCGGCTTTTCGACGATGCGGCTGGCGGGCGCATATTTCGTTATCTTCACCTTCGGCCTGACCGAGCTGATCCGCCAGCTCGTCAACTGGTATGAGGTGCATGTCACGCGCACAATCGGGCGCTATGTGTTCCTCGACATCACGCAGGAACAGATCTACTGGCAGCTTCTTGCGCTTGGCGCGGTGCTGTTCCTCACGGCCTTTTTCATCGAGCGCTCGCGCCTCGGCTTCAAGCTCAGGGTCATCGGCGGCGATGAAGTCGTGGCACGTCACGTCGGCATTGATGTGACACGGGTCAAAGTCACGCTCTTCACACTGAGCGCATTGTTCATGACGCTGACCGGCGCGATCATGGCTCCGCGCTGGACCTATATCGACCCGAACATCGCCTTCAATCCGGTCGTTTCGTTCCAGGTCGTGATCATGGCTCTGCTGGGCGGCGTCCACCGCATCTGGGGTCCGCTTCTCGGCGTTATCCCGCTGACGCTGCTGTTCGAATATCTCAACGCCTATTTCCCCAATCACTTCTCGCTGATCCTTGGCCTTGTGTTCCTCATGATCGTCTATGTGCTGCCGAGAGGCGTCGCCGGGCTGTTGGCTGAAGGCGGCCATCCGCGCGAGATCCTCCGCCGCTTCAGGGAGAAGGCGGTATGAAGGATGCGGTCATTCTCGACGTTCAGGGTATGCGAAAAGCATTCGGCGGTCTCGTCGCCGTGAATGATGTCAGCTTCAGGGTCGGGCAGGGCGAAGTCGTCGGTCTGATCGGGCCGAACGGTTCGGGCAAGACGACGCTGATCAATCTGATTTCCGGTGTACTGAAACCCGATGCGGGCGTTGTCATGCTGACTGGCGAGAATGTCTCGGCGGCGCCGGCGCACAGCCTTGCCGCCGCCGGTATCGCACGCACCTTCCAGCTTGTGCGCGTCATAGAGGATATGACCGCGCTGGAAAATGTTATCTCCGGCCTGGTCTGCCGCGATGATGTGGGCTGGGGCGATGAAGCGCGGAAGGAGGCTTCAAGCCTTCTCGCCCGCGTCGGACTGGAGGGGAAAGGCGATATCCCCGCCTCGGATCTGACTTATGGCGACCAGAAACGCATTGAGCTTGCGCGCGCCCTTGCGCTGCAGCCGCGCATTCTGCTGCTCGATGAATGGCTGGCCGGGCTCAATGCCTCCGAATTGCAGGAGGGCATCGCGCTGATCCAGTCGCTTGCCGATGGCGATATCGCGATCATCATGGTCGAGCATGTGATGGCCGCGATCCATTCGCTCTGCAAGCACTGCGTCGTGATGAACAGCGGCGCACTGATCGCTGACGGACCTACGCCCGAGGTCATGGCCGACCACCATGTGATCGCCGCCTATCTCGGAGATGACGATGCTTGAGGTTGGCTCGCTCTCCGTCTCCTATGGCAAGCATATTGCGCTCAGCAATGCCGCACTGACGGTCGAGCCCGCCGAGATCGTCGTCATTCTCGGAGCGAATGGCGCGGGCAAGACGACGCTGCTGAAATCGCTTGCCGGTATGATCAGGAAGGACGATAGCAGCCGTATCCTGTTCCATGGCTTCAATATCGGTACCATGCCTGTGCATAAAATCGTCGAGGCCGGCTTAGCGCTTGTTCCGGAGGGGCGCAGACTATTTGGTGATCTGACGGTTCGGGAAAATCTTGAACTTGGTGCATTCGCCAAACGGGTGCGGGCGCATGAAAAGGTGCAATTGGATCATGTGCTTACGCTGTTTCCTCGCCTGGCTGAACGCCTCGGCCAAACGGCGCGCACGATGAGCGGCGGGGAGCAGCAGATGCTGGCGATCGGCCGGGGGCTGATGTCGAAGCCTGATATTCTGCTTCTCGACGAGCCTTCGCTCGGCCTTGCGCCGATCGTTACCAAAGAACTGTTCCGTATACTGACGCGTATCCGGGAAGACGGCACCGGCATTCTCCTTGTTGAACAGAACACCAAGAAAAGCCTGGAGATAGCCGACAGAGGGTACCTTTTAGACAGCGGCCGGATTATTGGGGAAGGTACGGCCAAGTCACTTCAGGAAAATCCGGCGGTACAGCAGGCCTATCTTGGCCTGCCCGCTAAAATTGAAAGGACCGATCCCATGTTCGATATCCAGCTTCTGATCGATAATGAGCCACATGAGGCAAGCGGTGGCGCGAGCTTCACCCGGATGGACCCGCTTTCGAACAGTCAGGCCACCAAAGCCGCAGCCGCCACCGAAGCCGATGCGCGCGCAGCCGCATCCGCCGCCGCGGCCGCGTTTCCGGCTTGGTCCAGGACCGGCCCGGGTGAACGGCGCGGTCTGCTTCTGAAAGCTGCCGATATACTTGAGGCGCATACGCAGGATTTCATCGCCCGCATGACGCGCGAGACAGGTGCGACAGCCGGATGGGCGGGATTCAACGTCTTTCTCGCCGCAAACATGCTCCGGGAAGCGGCTGCGATGACGACGCAGATCAGCGGCGAGGTCATTCCCTCCGACGTGCCCGGCAGCTTCGCCATGGCGATCCGCCAGCCGGTCGGCGTTATCCTCGCCATTGCGCCTTGGAATGCGCCCGTCATTCTCGGCGTGCGCTCCATCGCCCTGCCGCTCGCCTGCGGCAATACCGTCGTGCTCAAGGCTTCGGAACTTTGCCCGGCAACGCATCATCTGATTGCCGAATGCCTCAAGGAAGCGGGTTTCCCTGCAGGCGTCATCAATGTCATCACCAACGCACCGGACGATGCACCGGAAATCGTCGATGCGCTGATCGCCCATCCGGCGGTTCGACGCATCAACTTTACCGGCTCCACCCGTGTTGGCCGCCTCATCGCGCAAGCCGCCGCGCCCTATCTGAAGCCGGTCCTGCTCGAACTCGGCGGTAAGGCGCCGATGATCGTTCTGGACGATGCCGATCTTGATGCAGCCGTCAATGCGGCAGCCTTCGGCGCGTTCATGAATCAGGGACAGATTTGTATGTCCACCGAACGTCTGGTGGTCGATGAAAAGATTGCCGACGCTTTTGTCGCCAAGCTCGCGGCCAAGGCGTCGAGCCTGCCCGCTGGCGATCCCACCAAGGGCGACGTCGTGCTTGGTTCGGTCGTCAATGCCGAGGCTATCAAGCGCATCTCCGAACTTGTCGAGGATGCCAAGGCGAAGGGCGCGAATGTTGCCGCTGGCGGCGGTATCGAAGGCACGATCATGCAGGCGACCGTCCTCGATCACGTCAATTCCTCGATGCGCGTCTATGGCGAAGAATCCTTCGGCCCGATCGTATCCGTGATCCGTGTCAATGGCGAGGAAGAGGCCATCCGGGTGGCGAACGATACCGAATATGGCCTCTCGGCGGCGGTATTCGGCAAGGATGTCAGCCGTGCGATGACCGTGGCGCAGCGGATCGAAAGCGGCATCTGCCACATTAACGGCCCGACCGTGCATGACGAGGCGCAGATGCCCTTCGGCGGTGTCAAGGCATCAGGCTATGGCCGGTTCGGCGGCAAGGCAGGCGTGAACGAGTTTACCGAGCTGCGCTGGATCACGATCCAGAACGGTCCACGGCATTATCCATTTTGAGGATTAGCGCATCGGACCGAAAACGGCATCCGCTTTTCGGTCCGATGCGCAATCAGATAGACAGAGCGGTGCTGTCGGATTCCGATTAAAAGTGCAATGCCTGCTAGTGTTGCGTTCCAAACGCTTGATTCCGGGCGAAGGTCGCAAGCGTTTGGAAAAGACGCAACACAAACAAAGAGATAGCTAGGGTTCAGGGCTGACGCTTGGGAACCAAGCATTAGAGTCGGAACACTAGCTTTTCACCTCAGCCGCTTTTTTGCCAGAAAGAACCA
>CAYOUP010000221.1:0-6295 GCA_964407125.1 uncultured Hyphomicrobiaceae bacterium
TGGCTCTGCCGATGTCTCGGCCTCGTTACACTCCTCCTGACGGCAATGCATCTTTCCGCCGGTCCCGCTGCCTCCCAGACCTGCGGGTCGGATCATGTCATTCAGGAAGGGGAGACATTGGCCGGGATTGCGCAGCGCGTCTATGGAGACAGTTCGCAGTGGAGCCTTATCTTCTATGCCAATCAGGATCGGCTTGGTTCGAACATGACCCTGCTTGTTCCGGGGCAGGCGGTAAGAATCCCTTGTATCGGCCCTGCGCAAAGGCCTGACGTTCAGGCCAATGCGCCGGCGACGCAGTCGGCGCCGGCTGAACCGCCCGATTTCGTGCTGTCGAGCATGGTCAGCCATATCGAGTTTCTGACGGCTGAGGGGTACACGCCCTATGCAGATCGGACGCTGCAAAATGGCGGCCTTCTTCTCGATCTCCTGACAACTTCGATGGAACAAATCGAAGGGCAGTCGAAAGGATCGTTCACTCACAATATTTCATGGGTTAACGATTGGGCCGCTCATCTTAATCCGCTTCTGATAACCCGCGCATTCGATGTTGGAATACCCTGGACAAAGCCCGATTGTTCCGATCTTCCAGCGCTTGACACGAGCAGCCGCTACCGATGCGAGAAGTTCTTTTTCTCCGATCCGCTTTATGAGGATGTCACCGCGTTATTTCTCAAGAACGACTCGCCCATAACCTTCAAAACCGACGATGAAATCCTGGGAAAAACACTTTGCCAGACGAGAGGATCATCGACCTTTCACCTCAACATGGAAGGGCGCGGGTGGCTAACGGGTAACAAGATCGTCCTCATGCAGCCGCAAACGCCGGAGGAGTGTTTCCGGCTGCTCGATAATGGAACCGTCGATGCCGTTGTGATCTCGGATCTGACCGGACGAGCCATAGCCGCATCGATGGGGATTCTCGATCACATCCGCGTTGCCGAACGGCCGGTTCATATCGAGACCCTGCATGCCATTATCGCCAAAACCCATCCCCATGCGCGCACAATTCTCTACTACATCAACAGCTCGTTTGCGAGGCTAAGGGAGGAGGGTCAGTACGACAAAATCGTCTCCAATCATCTGGATCGGTTTTGGAGCAGCCTGGAACAAACATCATCACCGGAACAAATTTCAACAGAGCCTCAAGGCGATACTGAAAAGGCCGTTACCCGCTAGAGACGATTTCGTTCTCCACAAATCCAAATACCAGGCGGCGTGGTTAAGGGGGAAATCATGCATCGAATTGCGTTTTTCATTGTGTTTGCCTTGTTGATCCCGGCCCATGCAATCCATGCGTCGGAGCTATCATCGGCGTTGATAGATTAGTGGTTGGATCAATCTCATGCGGCTACTCTTGATGATACTGGCTCTTCTGGCCACAAAGGCTTTAGCCGAGGCTGAAGAGGCCAAAGTCATCCCCTCAAAAACTCTTCAGGCAACTTTGGCAGGCTCGCTGAGGAATCCGCTGAGCCAGAATCTCGTCGACTTCAAGAACATAATAGAAGAGGAATCGGCCGGATCTCTTAAAATAGAAATCTTCGACAATGGCCAACGTTATTCTGAAACGGAAGGACGTGCGGCCGCGAGCTCCGGCAAGATTGACATTGCTGTCGTGCCGCTCGGGGATTATGCAGGCGATATTCCAGCTGCCAGTCTTTTCCAGCAACCATTCCTGTTTGATCTGAAGCCGCTTGTTCTCGCCGCGACAAGACCCGAGAATCCCATTCGCACCATCATTGAGCAGGAGATCCTTGATAAGGCTGGCGTCCGGGTCCTTTACTGGCAACCTTACGGCGGAACAGTTCTTTTATCCAGCGGAGCGCCGATAACAAACCCTTCGGCGATGGTCGGCCGGAATGTCACGGCTATCGACTCCAGTATGGCGAACTTCATTACAATGTGCGGAGGGAAACCACATCTGATTTCCGCACCTGAAACATTCAAGGCGCTTGAGAGCAAAGCCGCAGACGCAAGCATGACAGGCATTCTCAGTCTCAAAGAGCGTGAGCTTTGGCGCGTTACGAACACTGTAACCAGGCTCAGACATTCGGAGATTTTGTTCGTTGTCGTCATCAACGAGAAAAGCTGGGCGGGCCTCAGTGAAGACCAGCGAAAACTCATCCTTGGCGCCGCAAAGAGAGTGGAGCAGAGCATATGGCGTTGGTACGCCCTTCTTGAAGCCGATACTTACGCGCTTGCCGAGGAGAAAGGCATGAAGATCCAGGAACTCACATCCGAAGATATTTCTGATTGGCGGATATGCAGTTCCTCGATTGTGGAGTCGTTCATGACCGAAGCCGGTGAGGTTGCCGAGAAGCTCATGGCCACCTACGGAAAATTAAGAGCCGACCCATGTTGCAACCAGTGATTGCTTGCCGAATCACTGGATTTTATACTTTAAACGATTGGACTACTAAAGTTGGGGGCGCCTGATCAACTTAACCGTGATTAATAAAGGTGGTAAAGTTGGTCTATTTCAAAGAGTTGGGGCGACTATCAACGTTCGCCTGTACGTTCGTTGCTCTAGATCATTATTGTACAGGTCAAATCAGGCCTCCGGATCTAGTCTGTAATTTGTCACGATTTCTTCTGTAAAACTGTGTACAATTGAGCGGGGAACTTCTCTGGCCCGTTGGGCGCGTGCGCTGAATTAGTCGTGGCGCATTTGATGGCGGAAATAATCGAAAAGGCGAAACGTGGCGGACGATAGCGCGTATGTTGAGAACCATCCCATTACTGCTGACGGAGTGGCGTCCCAAAACGAGGAGAGCGATGCGCCGCTCTTTCGACCCGCCCGCAGGAAATTTCTGGAACTGCGTCACAATCCATCGCAACGCAGTACGATACTGCTAGGTTTCCTCGGTGCTGCAATCTTTCTGGGCGTCTGGGAGGCGGGCCATTACCTCACGCCCGAGGCGGGACGCAGGTTTTTACCCTCGGTGGAAGACGTTTTCAACGCGCTCGTCGTTCTGTTCTTCGAGCGGAACTTCCTGGATGACGTGATCGCGAGTTGCATCCGAATTTTCATCAGCTTTTTCGCGGCGGCTGCAATCGCCTTTCCGCTGGGCGTGCTTATGGGCTGCTTCAGGAATATTCGGGCGCTTCTGAATCCGACCCTTTCGGGATGGAGATACTTGCCTGCCTCGTCATTCATGCCGCTCCTGCTGGTCTGGTTTGGCCCTACGGACATGGCCAAGCTGGCGTTGCTCTTTATCGGCGTGGTCTTTTTTCTGACGGCGCTCATACTCGATAATACCGAAGCCGTGCCGAACGAGTTCATTGAAGCCGCGCTGACCATGGGAGCATCCCGATGGGGCATTGTCACGGGCGTCGTCGTGCCGGCGGCAGCTCCCGCGATTATCGATTCGATGCGAAACATGATTGCAGTCGGTTGGACCTATCTCGTCATCGCCGAAATCGTCGGGGCTGTAGACGGCATCGGTGCAATGATGATGCGGGCCGGCCGCACTTTATCGGTCGATATGATCATGGCCGGCATCCTGACCATCGGTGTGCTTGGCGTTCTTACCGACATCATGTTCCGTATTGTCGCCCGCTTGATGCTACCTTGGGCAAGCCTGCGACAGCGGCTGGGAGGCTGAACGGCAATGTCCACGACACCGCTTATTCAGGCGAAATCCGTAAGCAAGGATTTCAGCAAGGGCACGGTTCAAGCCCTTAGCAACGTTTCCTTCGATCTCCATGCAAATCAGATCACTGCATTGGTTGGACCATCCGGCAGCGGCAAGACCACGATGCTCCGGCTGCTCGCCGGCCTCGATCATCCGACGCGCGGCTCATTATCACTCGATGGCGTACCGATTGAGAGGCCTGGCCCCGAGCGAGGTATGATTTTTCAGGCCTACACCTCGTTCCCCTGGCTGACAGCGCAGAAAAACGTCGAATATGGCCTGAAAATCCTCGGTATGACCAAGGATGAGCGGCGGTCGCGCGCAATGGAGATTCTGAAGCGCGTTCGCCTTGATCATGTTGCCGAGGAGTATCCGGGAGGGTTTTCGGGCGGAATGAAGCAGCGGGTTGCTCTCGCACGCACGCTCGCTCAGAATCCACGGATCGTCTTGATGGATGAACCGTTCGGTGCTCTCGATGCCCAGGTAAGGTGGGAGATGCAGGAACTTCTGATCGAACTCATCGAGGCGGAACCGCGGACCGTGGTCATCATCACCCATGATCTTGGCGAGGCTCTCTATTTAGCCGACCGCATCCTTTTCTTCACCCGTCAGCCTGGCCGGATCAAAGCAGACCTTAAATTAACATTTAAGGATGGCATGCGCGTCAAAAAGAAGGAAGAAATTTTCAACCTTCCAGAATATCGAGAATTGGAGAAACAGTTATTCTCCATGATGAGGGAAGAAATCACCACGGATCGCAAGAAAACGTAACTCGTAAAAGTTGAAAAACAATGCGAGGATGACTATAGTTTGCGACTAAATTTGACGTATTGGCACAGAAGGGAAACAAAAATGTATACGCGTGGGTTTATTTATTTCCTGTTTACAGTGTTCGTAATGGGGGCGACCCCCATCGGGGAGGCTTCCCAAGCCAAGGCAGCGGAGAAGGTATCGGTGGCCTTCAACTCCTTCTCGCCCTACGCAAACTGGTACATCGTGAAGGAGAGAAATCTCGCCAACGATATTGATCTTGATATCCAGGTCATCGAGGGCATCCCCGAAAAAAACGCCGCGATCTCTTCCGGGCAACTCACCTGCATGAATAACACTGTCGACACCATCATGCTGGCGCGGGCGGGCGACGTTCCCATCAAGCTGCTGGCGTTCACCAACCTGTCCTACGGTCTCGACAAGATGGTCGTCAGCGAGGGCATCGAGACCGTCCGTGACTTCAAGGGCAAGACCTACGGGGCCGACTACGGCTTCCTCAACCATATGTGGATGCTGCTCACTCTGCGCCGCGAGGGGATGGGCCTCGATGACGCAACACTCGTGCCGATGATCCCGCAGGACAGCTCGGCGGCGTTCGCCAGTGGCGGCATCGATATCGACATCAACTTTGATCCGTTCGCCGAGAACTCGCTGAGCCGCAAGGGTTCTTCCGTCTTCAAGACGAGCCTCACGGATCGGACCTGGGAGCGTGGTCTGATTGGCGATTCGATCGCCTGTAACGAGACGTGGCTAGCCGAAAAACCTGAAGTTGCTGAAGAGCTTTTCCGTGCCTGGTTCGAGGCGGCTAACTGGTGGAAAGAGAATCCGGAAGCCGGCAACGAGATCGTCGCCAAGGGGTTGGGCTGGACGATCCCTGATGTGAAGATGGCGCAGCATGGTTCGATTCAGTTGAACCTGTCTCAGAACCTCGGTGCTTTCGGTCTGCCTGGCGGCAAGCCCCTCTGCGAAAGCCTGCCCGAAGGTGCGCCGCGTGCGGAAAAATCGATTGGCTGGGGCTTGCTGTTCGATGGCCGCGATTGCGCTGCGGGCTATGCCGGGCCGACCTGGGATCTTTTCAATGAACTCTACATGGAAGCCGGTGTCGTGCATAACAAGGTCGAGAGCAGTGACGGCTTCGATACGAGCATCATCGCAAAGCTCGGAGAAAAAGGCTATGCCGAGAAATATAACTCCAACAAGTGGATCGGCCGCGTAGGCCTCTGACAGAGCTTGAGCGCTTTCGGCAAACCAGTCTTGCCGCGGATCTCGGCCCTCACGGCCAAGCCGCGGCAAGTTACGTAGGCCGATCCTGCTTTCTGAACGACCACGCACCGAGCTTCTGGCCGGTCGAGGAGGAACAGGATGCCGCAAATTTCGATTGACGCCCGTCCGTGGGCCTGGCCTCACGATGGGCGACTTGAACCGTCGGAAACGGCCCTTCTGATTATCGACATGCAGCGTGATTTCTGCGACGAGGGCGGCTATATCGCCTCGATGGGTTACGACATCTCCCAGGCGCGGCATATCATTCCGAATGTGCGGGCTGTTCGTGACGCCGTATCCGCATGGGGCGGATCGATCGTACTGACCCGCGAAGGACACCGTCCCGACCTTTCGGACTTGCCTCCGATCAAGGCGTGGCGCTCACGCCGCGGCGGCGTCGAGGTCGGAGCTCGGGGGCCCCTCGGCAGGATCCTGGTGCGCGGAGAAGCGGGCTGGGAGATCGTGCCGGAGCTGGCGCCGCAGTCGGGCGAAATCATCGTCGACAAGCCGGGCTATTCGGCATTCTATGCGACAGACCTGGAGCGAATTCTGACTGCCAAAGGAGTCCGCCGTCTGATCTTTACCGGCGTGACCACGGATGTCTGCGTGCATTCCACGCTGCGCAGCGC
>CAYOUP010000222.1:0-6214 GCA_964407125.1 uncultured Hyphomicrobiaceae bacterium
GTGCTGCTGTCTGACGTTGATGGCCTTTACACCGCGCCGCCATCGTCCGACCCGTCCGCGCGGCGGCTGGATGTCGTCGCTGAGATTACACCGGAAATCGAGGCGATGGCGGGCGATGCGGGAAACGAGCTGTCGCGCGGCGGCATGGTCACGAAGATCGCCGCCGCCAAGGTTGCGGTCGCGGCGGGGGCTCATCTGATCATCGCCAATGGCAAGATCGACCATCCATTGAAGGCGCTCGGCGAAGGCGCGCCCTCAACGATATTCCACGCCTCGGCCAATCCGGTCATCTCCCGCAAGCGCTGGATTGCCGGATCGCTTGAGCCGAGGGGCCGTGTTATCATCGACGATGGCGCGCGGGCGGCGCTCAATGCCGGGCGCAGCCTGCTGCCCGCGGGCGTGGTGCGTGTCGAAGGCGCCTTTGATCGCGGCGACGCAGTGATTATATCAGGGAATACTGGGGAAGAGATCGGGCGCGGGCTCATCGCCTATGCCATGGCGGATGCCGAACGCCTCATCGGCTGCAAAACCGCTGAAATCGAAACAATTCTGGGTTATCGCGGCCGCTCGGCGATGATCCATCGCGATGACATGGTGCTGAAAAAAAATGGGTAGGGTGATTATGGAGATGGATCAGGGCAGGGCGTTGGCCGAGCAGATGCTGGAACTTGGCCAGGCGGCCAGGAAAGCTGCTAGCGGACTCGCTCATGTCCCGGCCGTTGAGAAAAACAAGGCCCTCCATGAAATGGCGACGGCGATCCGTGCGGCGTCTGCCGATATTCAGTCGGCCAATGCGGCCGATCTGGAAATTGCGCGGAAGGCCGGGCGTCCGAAGGCCTTTATCGACCGGCTGACGCTGACGGAGGCGCGCATCGAGGCGATGGCGCATGGGCTTGAGGACATCGCTGATCTGCCCGATCCGGTCGGTGAGACGATCGCTTCGTGGGTGCAGCCCAATGGGCTGGAGATTTCGCGCGTTCGCGTGCCGCTCGGCGTGATCGGCATGATCTATGAGAGCCGTCCGAATGTGACGGCGGATGCCGGCGGGCTGTGCCTCAAATCCGGCAATGCTGTTATCCTGCGCGGCGGCTCCGAGGCGGTCCATACCAACCGTGCGATCCATGCCGCGCTCGTTCGGGGGCTCGGCGAAGCGGGGCTCGACCCGAATGTCATCCAACTCGTCCAGACAACGGATCGGGACGCCGTCGGTATGATGCTCGCCGGGCTCGACGGCGCGATCGACGTGATTATCCCGCGCGGAGGAAAGAGCCTCGTTGCGCGTGTACAGAACGAGGCGCGCGTGCCGGTCTTCGCCCATCTCGATGGGAACTGCCATGTCTATGTGCATTCCAGCGCCGATCTGGACATGGCGCGCGATGTAACGGTCAATGCAAAGATGCGCCGGACCGGGATTTGCGGTGCGGCGGAAACGCTTCTCGTCGATGAAGCCTGCGCGTCCACGCATCTCGGACCACTGATCGAGGCGCTGATCGCGGATGGCTGTGAGGTGCGCGGCGACGCTTTGGCGCAGGAAACCGATGCGCGTGTGAAAACCGCCACCGAGGACGATTGGGCGACCGAATATCTGGATGCGATCATTGCCGTCAAAACGGTGTCTAGTCTCGACGAGGCCATCGCGCATATCGACAAATATGGCTCGCATCATACGGACGCCATCATCGCGGATGATCTCAAGGCGGCGCAGCGTTTCCTGCGCGAGGTGGACAGTGCAATCGTGCTGCATAATGCCTCCACGCAATTCGCCGATGGCGGACAGTTCGGCATGGGCGCGGAGATCGGCATTGCGACGGGCCGTTTCCATGCGCGCGGTCCGGTCGGCGTGGAACAGCTCACGACGTTCAAATATTGCGTCTATGGAAGCGGGCAGGTCCGTCCGGTCTGAGGACAGGGGCTGGGGACGGTTACGAAAGCGGGCGTGCCCTCCTCCCATTTCTGGTATAGCTTCAAGGTTACAGAGCGCCGCCACCCGGAGTGACTTGCACCAAGGATGACTTATGCCTTCCGATCCTGCTGACCAGCCTCGCTCCGGCCGTATCGTTGAGATCAAGCTCGATGAGGGCCTGCTGCGCGGGAACAGCCCGGAAATCGAGCATGAGCGCAAGGTCGCGATTGCGGACATATTAGAGGCTAACCGCTTCACCTTCGGCGACGCGGGCGCGATTTCCTACCGGCTTGCACTGTCCATTGTCGAGAAGCGTCTCGTGATTGGCGTCCGTGACGAGCTTGGCGAGCCGATTGGCGATCATGCGCTGCCGCTCAACCCTTTTTCGCGATTGATCAAGGATTATTTCCTCGTCTGCGAAAGCTATTTCGAGGCGATCCGGACCATGCCTCCGGCGCGCATCGAAGCGCTCGACAACGAACGCCGCCGTCTTCACGATGAAGGCAGCGCGCTGCTGGCGGAGCGGCTCAAAGACAGAATTCAGATCGATTTCGAGACGGCGCGGCGGTTGTTCACCTTGATCTGCGCCCTGCACTGGAAAGGCGATTAGAGCAGGATGCGCCCGGCTATGCGGGCGTCGCGTCACCGCCGCGCTTGACCGCGCCGTAATAGGCCCATGTCAGACGGGCGGCGGCGGAGCGCAATGGCTGCCACGCTTCGGAATGGGCGGCGAGGTCCTTTTCGCTCGGCCGCTCCGGCAGCTTGAAGCCGTGGCGAATGCCTTCCTTGAGCGCGAGATCGCCCGCCGGGAAGACATCCGGATGCCCGAGCGCAAAGAGCAGGTAAACTTCCGCCGTCCATTTGCCGATGCCCTTGACCGTGCAGAGCTGGGCAATGGCGTCTTGCACATCGGCCGAGGACAGGGCGTCGATATCGAGCGTGCCGGATGCAATCGCCTCGGAAACGGCGCGGAGCGTTCGGATTTTCGGAGCGGAAAGACCGGCGCTTTTCATGATGGCGTCGTCCGTCGCAAGCACGCATTCCGGCGTCAACGCATCCAGCGCCGCCTCGGCGCGCGCGAAAATGGCGCGTCCGGCGGCGGCAGAGATCTGCTGCCCGGTGATGATCCAGCACAGGCCCCGAAATCCGGGTTCGGCGCGCCGCAGCGGCACAATTCCGGCAATGTCGTACATCGCGCGAAACGCGGGATGACCTTTCACGAGCGCCTTCAGATGGGCTTCGAGATCGGCCTCCGTCTCGATCAGCGGCGGAAGGGCAGGGCGGCGCGCGCGCTTTTTCTGTCCCGTCCGTTCAGCCATGTGTTCAGCTCATCCGACCTGTGATCATAAGCGCGAATGCATAGGCGAGGGCGACCTCCTTTAGCCGGTCGAAGCGCCCCGATGCGCCGCCATGCCCGGCATCCATATTGGTGCGCAGCAGCAGCAGATTATTGTCTGTTTTCATCGCGCGCAATTTCGCAATCCACTTGGCAGGCTCCCAATAGGTCACGCGCGGGTCGGTCAGCCCGGCAAGCGCGAGAATATGCGGATAGTTCTGCGCGATGACATTGTCGTAGGGCGAGTAGGCGGCGATGGTTTCGTAATCCTCGCGGCTGGTGATCGGGTTGCCCCATTCAGGCCATTCCGGCGGTGTGAGCGGCAGCGTGTCATCCAGCATCGTGTTGAGCACATCGACGAAGGGCACCTCGGCGATGATCCCGCCAAACAGTTCCGGCGCCATATTGGCGGCCGCCCCCATCAGCATGCCGCCTGCCGAGCCGCCATGGGCCACGATTGACCCTTCGCGGGTAAAATTGTTCGCGGCAAGATAGCGTCCCGCCGCGATGAAATCCTTGAACGTATTGATTTTCTGCTTTCTTCGCCCGGCCTTGTACCAGCCATAGCCCTTGTCCTTGCCGCCGCGAATATGGGCGACGGCGTAGACGAAGCCGCGATCGACAAGGCTGAGACGGCTTGTCGAGAAGGCGGCGGGCATGGAAATTCCGTATGCGCCATATCCGTAGAGCAGGAGCGGCGCGGAGCCGTCCAGCGGCGTCGTGCGGCGATAGAGCAGCGAGATCGGAACGCTTTCGCCATCCTCGGCGGTCGCGAAAACCCTGCGCGTGACATAGTCGGACGGCTCATGGCCGCTCGGCACTTCCTGCGTCTTGCGCAGCGTCCGCTCGCGCGTCTCCATATTGTAGTCGAAGACCTGTGACGGCGTCGTCATCGAGGAATAGTTGAAACGCAGATTGTGCGTATCGAATTCATAGCCGTTCGTCGCTCCCAGCGAATAGGCCTCCTCGTCAAACTCGATCGAATGTTCCAAGCCGTCAGCCCATTTGCGGATGACGATGCGTGGAAGGCCGTTTTCCCTTTCCAGCCGAACCATGAACTCGCGGAAGATCTCGACATGCATGATCAGCCGTCCGGGGCGATCCGGCTCGATCTCGCGCCATTCATCCATTGACGCGCCGACATCGGCCTCCATGATGCGGAAATCCTCCGCATCCCCGGAATTGGTACGGATGACCAGCTTGCCATCGCCGTGATCGACCGAATATTCATGGCCGGTCCGGCGCGGCGCGACCATGATCATGTCCGCATCCGGGTTGCGCGCGTCGATCAGACGGACTTCCGAAGTCTGATGGTCGCCGGTCTGCAGCAGGATGTAGCGGCGGTCGGCGGATGCATCGACGGAGACGAAGAAGCTCGAATCGGGTTCGTCGTAAACGAGAACGTCTTCGTCCAGCGATGTGCCCATGCGGTGACGGAAAAGCTGGCGCGGGCGGTGGTTCTCGTCACGCTTGATGTAATAGACCCACTGATTGTCGGCGCTCCACACGCCGCCGCCAGCGGTTTCGGGGATTTCGTCGGCCAGATCCTCGCCGCTTTCGATATCGCGGAATTTCAGCGTGTAATATTCCGAGCCCTTGTCGTCGAAACTATAGGCCAGGATCTTGTGATCATGGCTGTGTGAGGCGCCACCGAGCTGGAAATAGGCCTTGCCCCGCGCCATGACATTGCCGTCCAGCAGGATCTTTTTTTCGCCGCCCGCCGAAGGTTCGCGACAGAATTGCGGGTGCTGTCCGCCCGTAACATAGCTGATGAAATACGCCCACGGACCATCGGGCATCGGAACGGTCGAATCATCTTCCTTGATGCGGCTTTTCATCTCCAGGAACAGCTTGTCCTGAAGCGTCCGGGTTTCCCGCAGCACCGCGTCGGTATACGCGTTCTCCGCGAGCAAATGATCGCGAATGTCCTGCTGAAGCGCCAGAGGATCACGCATGACCTCCTGCCAGTTATCCGCTCGCAGCCAGGCGTAGTCGTCCGTTTTCTCGATGCCGTGATGAACGCTCGTGAAAGGACGGCGCTCGGCGATTGGCGCAGTAACAGAAGGCGGATTATCGTTCATGATCACTCCTTGACGGCACGGCCGCCAGAAAGGCGGCCGGGAATTCGGCGGGGCATGATTCGGCTGTGCCTGCCGGTACGAATAATGAATTACATGGCAGGCAACATCTCTTATTCCTCCGGCTTGAAGTCCAGCGCAACCCCGTTGATGCAATAACGCAACCCGGTCGGGTCCGGACCATCGGGAAAGACATGGCCGAGATGAGCATCGCAATTGCTGCACCGGACCTCGGTGCGCCGCATGAATAGCGCACGGTCCTCATGCTCGCTTACGCGGCCGCCGTCCACAGGTTTATAAAAGCTTGGCCACCCGGTGCCGGAATCGAATTTTGTGTCTGACGGAAAGAGCGCCGCGCCGCAACATACGCAGCAATACATACCGTCGCGTTTTTCCACATTCAGCGGGCTGGTAAAAGCACGCTCCGTGCCATGTTTCCGGGCCACTTTATAAGCTTCTGGGGATAGTTGCGCCTTCCAGTCGGCATCAGTCTTTTTGAAAGGTACATCGTTCATTCTGGGACACCTTTATATATTGCGGGAACGCAACACCAGAAATGGGAAGAAAACTGCGACTTTATAAGAGCTTGTCCATCATGGTTTCGGTCACATAGGGTAACTTCTGCAATAGACTTTCGTGATTTTGAATGCGAATAAGAGAGCCTTAATGAATTTCGGCGTATTTCTTCGAGACGGTCACTGCAAAGGCTGCTTCTTATTGCTCGTTGTTTTTCCAATTGTATTTATTTTTTTTGGAATGACGCCCGGTCCGGCCATCGTCGCGGGTGCGCTCCTTGCGTTATTTTATATACTCGATAGCTATATCTATAAAAAGGAAGGAGAATTTTCCTTCGATCCCACGCCGGACTGTCCTGTCATTGCGACGAGGTTAACGAAT
>CAYOUP010000223.1:0-6213 GCA_964407125.1 uncultured Hyphomicrobiaceae bacterium
TGGAGTTCCGATGGAGAACGTCGATGTCAAGCTGCTCCGGCCACCAGTCGCGGTTTTTGGGGCCGCGGGCGCCGCCCGTGAAGGGGCACTTGCCGGCACTGTTGTCGTCAGTCTTTACGTCCATGTTTCTCTCCGATCGTGTCTATCGTTTTGTCCGAATTGCCGTGCTCACCGCGGTGATGGAATCCTGGTTGACCGGCCAGGGCGCGTAGGCCGTGGTCGTCCGTTTGGATTTATCTGCCATGGGAGTTCCTTATTCGGAATCGAACAAAACTCAACGCACTGTGTCTTTAAATATAGTGTCTCTAATTTGAAGGCTAATTGATCTTTCTGTGGAAAGCGATTAGAAAAACTAATTGATGCTGACACTTCGCCAACTTCGCTATTTTGATGCACTCGCCCGGCAAAAGCATTTCCGGCACGCAGCGGAACATTGCTCCGTAACACAGCCCGCATTATCCACGCAAATTCAGGACCTTGAGCGGGAACTTGGCGTCGAGCTGGTCGAGCGGCGCTACAAGAATGTTCAGCTGACGGCGGCCGGTGAGGAGGTTGCGCGGCGGGCATCCCGCATCCTCGCGGAGGTACGCGATCTCGGGGAATACGTAAAGATACGTATGGGGAGGTTAACCGGTACACTCCGGCTTGGTGTCATTCCGACGGTTGCGCCTTACCTGTTGCCGCCGCTTTTGCCGCATCTTCGTCAGGCCTATCCCGGTCTCGATCTGCATATTCGTGAAACACAGACGCATACGCTGATCGACGAATTGATCGAGGGTGCGCTCGACGTCCTGTTGCTTGCCTTGCCTGTCGAGCATGCGGATGTAGAATGCGCACCGCTTTTCGAAGACAGGTTTCTGCTCGCCATGCCTGCGGATTATGACGCCGGATCGCAGGTTGAGGCGACGCCGCAACTGATAGCCAACGATCGGCTGTTATTGCTTGAGGAGGGCCATTGCCTTCGCGATCAAGCCCTGTCTTTCTGCCAGCTTCGCCCGGTCGAGGGGCTGAACACTTTCGGCACGTCGAGCCTTTCGACCATCGTGCAGATGGTCTCCAACGGCTATGGGCTGACATTGCTGCCGGAGATGAGCCTCGACGTGGAAACGCGCGCCGGCAATGTGAAGCTGATGCCGTTCAGGGAGCCGCAGCCGACCCGGACGATCGGCCTTGCCTGGCGGTCTACCAGTCCGCTCAAGGATGATTTTCAGGCTTTGGGCAGACTGATTTGCGATGCTGCGGGCAATGAGGCTGCGGTGGCAGAACCTACAATTTCCCCAGCTCCGCCGCATGCCAGCGCAGGTGATCCTCAACGAAGGTCGAGATGAAGAAATAGGAGTGATCGTAACCCGGTTGCATCCGCAGCGTCAGTTTCTGGCCGACACGCTCGCAGGTCTGCTTGAATAGTTCAGGGCGAAGCTGTTCGGCGAGGAACTGATCGTCCGCTCCCTGATCAATCAGGATGTGCGCGGTTGACGGTTCGGCGGCCACGAGCGCAGTGGCGTCATAAGCCTCCCATGCCTCCTGCCTATCGCCGAGATAGTTCATGAAGGCCTTCTTGCCCCACGGAACCTGTGACGGCGCGACAATCGGTGCGAATGCCGACACGGATCGATATGTGCCAGGATTTTTCAGATGGATGGTCAGTGCGCCGTGTCCGCCCATCGAATGACCGAAGATCCCCTGTCGGATCGTGTCGGTGGGGAATTCCGCCGCGATGAGATCGGGCAGCTCGCGGGCGATATAGCTGTACATGCGGTAATGGCGCGCCCAGGGTTCTTCGGTTGCGTCGAGATAGAACCCCGCGCCTTTGCCCATGTCATAGTCACCGGCCGCGTCCGCCACATCTTCGCCGCGCGGGCTGGTGTCAGGCGCGATCAGCATCAGGCCGAGCTCGGCGGCGGTGCGCTGCGCACCAGCCTTGACGATGAAATTTTCCTCCGTGCACGTCAAACCCGCAAGGTAGGTTAGCGCCGGAACCGGGCCGTCCTTAGCTTGCGGCGGCGTAAAAACACCGAAGCGCATCTCGCAGCCGCAAGTCTCGGAGTGATGCTCGTAGACGCCCTGAACACCGCCGAAGCATTTCTGTTCACTGATCTTTTTCATGTCTGTCCCGGTAAATCACGATGCTGCAAATGGACCTGCTTTCATGTATCAGGTCGAAGCCGTAATCGGCACATTGGCCTTATGTGCGGCATATAATTATCGGCGCAACTATCCAGCGTAACATTCAATCGCGGCCCGCCGGAATGATCCACATAAAAATCGTGGCTCCGATCACGGCTGCGATGATGATCCCCATGCTATCACATGCGAAACGGCTTTTGTGCAGTGCCGGCTCGCGCGTTTCGTCTCGAACCGGCGCACTTCAGTCAAAGCACCTTTGAGCAACGGTATACGCTCAAGTCAGAGGAGGCATATCGCTTTGTTTTGCCATGCACTACATTTCGATTCGCGCGATCCGCATTCCGCCTTCTTTCATCTCGCCGGGCTGCAGGACCGGCATATCGATTGCCGGATCGCCCGTCGGCGCAATGTTCACCGCATCGGCCAGATTGCCCGCAGGCTCGAAACAGAAAAATGGCTGCCCCTCCGGGCAATAGATCACGAGCACCGGAAAGGCTTCATCCGCCGTGATCGAAACAGCAAGGCGTCGCTCCGGCCAGCGCAACACCGCCTCGCGTGACCAGTGCTGGAAATTCTGGTCACAGACAAAATTTTCAAGCGGCTTATCCGGGCCGAGCGCCCATTCGCCTTCCGCCGGGACGCGTTCGGTCGGCATGACCTCATCGTCGATCATCCAGACTTCCCTGGCGAATGTGGAGAGGAAAACCGGCGTTGATTTATCGAAATAGGGATGAAAGCCGATCGCGCCCGGCATCGCCTCAGTGTCGAGATTGCGGAATTGCATGGTCATGTCCAGCGCCGGGCCGTCGAGCCGGAAATGCTGTTTGACTTCGTATTTCCAGGGCCAGTCGCCCGGCTCATAGACGAAGGACAGGCGGGCTTCCGTATCGCTCTGCTCATCGACTTTCCAGGGATTTTGCCAAGCCTGGCCGTGAATGGTGTGAAGCTGGTCATGACGGTTGCGCGGGAGTGTAATCTGGCGGCCATTGAAGGTGAAATTCCCGTCGCGGATGCGGCCGCAGAACGGAGCGAGCGGAAAGGACGCGCATTCCAGCACATCGCTCACCTCTTCCGCATGCCGCATCACCGGCTGCCATTCGCCGTTCACGAGCAGGTCGAAATAGAGGACGGCCCCGCCCATTTCCGGCGCGATCGCCATGCGCGCCTGTTCGTTCTGAAGCTTGATCATTCTCAACCGCCTCCCGGTCATTCCTATTGATTGTTCTGTTGTGGAGCGCAATGTAACCTGCTTCGCGCGATATGTCTGCCTTGACCGCGCCGCCCCGGCTGCATAGCGTCATTCGATCGCTTCAAACAATAATGGCGGCCCCAAATGACCTCCCGACCGAACGATCTCAGCGCTTACTGGATGCCTTTTACGGCCAACCGGCAGTTCAAGCAGAATCCGCGTCTGCTCGTATCCGCCGAGCGGATGCATTACAAGACGGCCGACGGGCGTCAGCTTCTGGACGGTATCGCGGGTCTCTGGTGCGTCAATGCCGGGCATAAGAGACCACGGATCGTGAAAGCGATTCAGGATCAGGTTGCCGAGCTGGATTTCGCGCCGCCCTTCCAGATGGGGCATCCGAAGGCTTTCGAGTTGGCGTCCCGGCTTGCGGCGATCACTCCGGACGGGATGGATCGCGTTTTCTTCACCAATTCAGGTTCGGAATCGGTCGAGACGGCGCTGAAAATCGCGCTCGCCTATCATCGCGTTCGGGGCGAAGGTTCGCGGACAAGGCTGATCGGGCGCGAACGCGGCTATCATGGCGTGAATTTCGGCGGCATGTCCGTCGGCGGGATCGTCGCCAACCGCAAGATGTTCGGGACGCTGCTGACCGGTGTCGATCATCTCCGGCACACGCATGATCCGAAGCGCAACCCGCATTCGCGCGGCGAGCCCGAGCATGGCGCGGAACTGGCAGATGATCTGCTGCGTCTTGCCCAGCTCCATGATCCCTCGACTATCGCCGCCGTGATCGTGGAGCCGGTGGCCTGTTCGGCCGGTGTGCTGCCGCCACCCAAGGGCTATCTGAAACGTCTGCGCGAGATCTGCGATGAGCACGGAATATTGCTGATTTTCGACGAGGTCATTACCGGTTTCGGCCGCCTCGGAACGCCGTTTGCCGCCGATTATTTCGGCGTCGTTCCGGATATCATCACGGCTGCCAAGGGGCTGACCAATGGCACTATCCCAATGGGCGCGGTCTTCGTGAAGAATGAGATCCATGATGCGTTCATGACCGGCCCGGAGCATCTCGTGGAGTTCTTCCACGGTTACACTTATTCCGGCCATCCGGTTGCCGCCGCCGCCGGGCTCGGCACACTCGATACCTACGAAGAAGATGGGCTCCTGACCCGCGTGGCTTCGATTGCCGATTACTGGGCCGATGCCGTCCATTCGCTCAAGGACCATCCGCATGTCGTCGATACGCGCTCGATCGGGCTGATCGGCGCTATCGAACTGGAGCCGATGGCAGGCAGTCCGACCAAGCGCGCCTACGCGGCATTTCTGGATGCCTATGAGAAAGGCGTCCTGATCCGCGTGACCGGGGACATCATCGCACTCTCGCCGCCGCTGATCATCGAAAAAGCCGAGATCGACGAGTTGTTCAGCACGCTGAGCGCCGTGCTGAAGGCGCTTGAGTGATCGCGGTGTTGCCCCGTCGTGATCAGCAGGTTTTGGGGATCAGCCGCCGCGAACGGCGGAGCACGATCCACAAATACAGCATGCTGATGGCGAGGACATAGCCCGTGAGCCACAGCGCCTGCTGGGGGAATGGAACGCCAAGGTCGATGATCGCCCCCGTCAGCCCCGGCCCGACGGCTGAAGAAAAGACCATCACCGCATGGGCGAGCGCCTTGATCGTGCCGAGATGATGCGTGCCGTAGAATTCTGCCCAGAGCGCAGTGTGGATCGTGGCGCCTGCGCCCGCGGTAAAGCCCATCAGGCATAATGCGATGGGCGCCATATCGGGGCTGCTCGCGGCCCAGAGTACGACAAGCCCTGACGCCATCGGCAGCTGATAGAGCGGCAGACAGGCGCGCGCGCTGAAGCGGTCGATCGCCATGCCGGAGAGAAACGCCGCCGCAACCGCGGAGAGTGCGAAGACCCAGTAGAAGCTCGGCATGGTCCCGAAGGCCCAGCCTTTGCTTTCCGCGATATGGGCGGGAAGGAAGAACATCACCGTCAGGATAAAGGCCGGGGCAATAATGCCTGGCAGCAGCATCCAGAATAAGGGCTGCGTGACGACCTCGCCGCGCGTCCAGTGCCGCCCATCCAGCCCCGGCGTTCCGATGTTGCCTGCATTTGCCATTTCCCGCGGCTTGCGTTCACGCGCGAGCAGGACCCAGAAAACCGGCATGAAGACCAGAATCAGAACGGCGGCGGCCAGCCCCCATGTTTCCCGCCAGCCAAGCGCCGCGATGAGGACGACCGCCGCCAGCGGTGCGAGTGCCTCGCCCGCCGGATGGCCGAAGGACGCAATGGCCAGAGCCCGCCCGCGCGTATTGTTGAACCAGCGCGTTATCGCCGTTTGTGACAGGTGGCTCATCAGGCCCTGGCCGAACAGCCGTAACCCGAAAATGGCGGGCACCAGCATGAACCATGAGCTCACGAACGAAACGCCTGCGCAGATCAGGGCAAGGCCGAGCACGATCCCGATGGCCAGATGCCGCGCCGACACAGTATCGGCAAGCCGTCCGAGCTGGATCAGGCAGGCGGCGCTGGCGAGCGTGGCGACCATGTAGATCGTGCCGAATTCGCCATGCGTCAGGCCGAATTCCGAGCGCCAGCCCTCGGCGAAAATCGCGATGAAGTAGGTCTGTCCGAAGCTCGAAGCAAGCGCCAGCAAAAAGCCCGCGGCCAGAAGCCGGGCGTTCGTGACCAGGAATTGTATGATTGGCATTGCTCGCTCTTACGCCAGAACTGCGGTGGCCTCAATGTAAATTGCTGTGAACGGGCTTGTGTGGAGCGGTGTTTCTGGCGACCTGGCGTCTGTTGGCGCCAACATTACGCTTGCGAATGCGATGAAATGACACAAACTCTGGGACATGGCCCGGATCGAGATAACGCCGACGATCAGC
>CAYOUP010000224.1:0-6198 GCA_964407125.1 uncultured Hyphomicrobiaceae bacterium
CCGCCAGCGATTGGGACGAGGCGGTCGACATCACAACAACGCTTTACGAGGAAGCGCATCTTGCCCGGCTCGGCACGGAAAAGTTCATGCTCGATGGTCGTCATTCCGGCACGGGCGGCGGCAATCATATTGTGCTGGGCGGTCTGACATCGGCGGACAGCCCCTTCCTGCGCCGCCCGGACCTGCTCGCCAGCCTGATCACCTATTGGCAGCATCACCCGTCGCTTTCCTATCTGTTCTCGGGGCTTTTTATCGGCCCGACCAGCCAGGCGCCGAGGATCGACGAGGCGCGTCACGAGTCGCTCTACGAGATGGAGATCGCGCTCAGCCAGATTCCCGATCCGGCGAACGGCCATGTCCCGCCCTGGCTGGTGGACCGCATTTTCCGCAATCTGCTGATCGACGTGAGCGGGAACACGCATCGCGCCGAGATCTGCATCGACAAGCTGTATTCGCCGGATGGCCCGACCGGACGCCTTGGCCTTGTCGAATTCCGCTCCTTCGAAATGCCGCCGCACGCGCGGATGAGCCTTGCGCAGCAGCTTCTCCTGCGCGCGCTCATCGCCCGCTTCTGGGAAAATCCCTACAAGGGCAAGCTCGTCCGCTGGGGAACGGAGCTGCATGACCGCTTCATGCTGCCGCATTTCGTCTGGCAGGATTTTCTCGGCATCATCGACGATCTGCGTAATGCAGGCTTTCCGATCGAGGCGGACTGGTTCGCGCCGCATTTCGAATTCCGTTTCCCGCATTATGGCACGGTCGAGTATGGCGGGCTGGAGCTGGAGCTCCGGCAGGCGCTGGAGCCGTGGCATGTGCTCGGTGAGGAAGGCGTCGTGGGCGGTACGGCGCGTTATGTCGACTCCTCGCTGGAGCGCGTGCAGGTCAAGACCGCACGGATGACGGGCGAGCGCTATACCGTGACCTGTAATGGTCATGAACTGCCGCTGACGCCGACCGGAACGCATGGCGAATTTGTCGCCGGTATCCGTTATCGCGCGTGGCAACCCCCGTCCGCACTGCATCCGACAATCCCGACACATGTTCCGCTCATTTTCGATGTCATTGACAAATGGACAGGGCGCTCGATCGGCGGTTGCCGATACCATGTATCGCATCCCGGCGGGCGGGCGTTCGATACGTTCCCGGTGAATGCCTATGAGGCTGAGAGCCGCCGCCTGACCCGTTTCGAGATGATCGGCCATACGCCGGGCCATCCGGTGGTGACGCAGAAAAGTCTCAATCCAGAATATCCTTTTACTCTGGATATGCGGCTGCAACCTTGAAAATCGTTTGAAAAGAATGGGCTTACCGCAAGCCGGTGGCCGGATTTGCCCTGCTGGCGGAAATATTCCTCTTGCTGGCGCGCCTTTGGGTGCGATGCTATAATTGCGTCCCGTGAGACAAGGGCCTGACCGTCGTTTTTTCACAGAGTTGAATTTTAACTGCCTGATGTGGCTTGTTCCGCGCAAGGCCGCTTATCATATAAACGCGGCCTACAGTTAAGGATGTCCGCACAGACCATGATCGAGGGGATCGGAACGCAAGGCGCAGATCCATTCGGGCAATATGCCGCTGATGGAGACGGTTTTGACGAACTGGTCGGCGATGACGGCAATATCCGTGAGTACTGGAAGCCGTTTGTAGAGCGTTTCGGCTCTTTTCCGCCGGAAATACAACTCAGACGCGCTGAGCGGCTGAGGCGTCTGGTTCGGGAAACCGGCATTGCGCAGGATGTCTTCGCCGAGGCTCATACCAGCAGCGAGCCGTGGAAGATCGACCTCATTCCGTTCGTTGTATCGTCCGGTGAATGGCGTTTTCTTGAGGCGGCAATCCTTCAGCGTGCGAAGCTCTTCGCCAGGATGCTCGACGATCTCTATGGGGATCAGTCGTTACTGAGGGCGGGGCAGATCCCGCCTCAATTGATTCTGGGCGATCCCGCCTTTCTGCGCCCGTTGAGCGGCATCGAGTCCGGGCACGGCAAGCTGAGTCATTTCGCTGTCGATTTCACGCGCGATGCGGCCGGCAACTGGTATGTGCTGGATACGCATACGGAAACGGTGGCCGGGCTTGGTTTTGCGCTGGCGAACCGTATCGTGCATTCGCGCGTGTTCAGCGACCTGATCCTGGAGAGCAAGGCGCTTCGGCTTTCCGGCTTCTTCAATGACCTGCATAATGCATTGCTCGAACGCGCCGGCCGTGAAGATGCGACGATCGCGCTGCTGACGCCCGGTGCGCATCATGAGGATTATTTCGGGCAGGCTTATCTTGCGCGTTATCTCAGCCTGATGCTGGTGCAGGGCGGCGACCTCCGTGTCGTGAGCGACCGGCTCTATATGAAAACGCTTGAGGGCCTTCGCCCGATCGATCTGCTTTTGCGATGCGTCGCGGCGGAACAGGCCGATCCCCTGCAACTCGATCCGGGCGGCTTCCTTGGTCCGGCGGGCCTCGTTCAGGCGATCCGCGCCAATCCCGATCTTTGCTCGAATGCGCTCGGTACGGCCGTTCTGGAGAATCGCGGCCTCGGCCCGTATCTCGAAAGCGTCTGCAATGCGCTTCTGGGCGAAGATCTCAAAGTGTGGAACTACCCGCGCTGGTGGCTGGGCGAGCCGGGCGTCCGCCGGAATGTGATCGAACAATTCGACACGATGGCGATCCGCAAGGCTCAGGAAGGAACCGGCCGTCCGGGGCGTCCGCAGACAGTCTTTATCCCGGCGCAGCTTGACCCGGATGCGCGCACAGCCTTGCAGAGCGATCTGGCGATCAACGGTTATCTTTATGTCGCCGAAGAGCAAAACCGTTTCGCCACGGTCCCGTCATGGACCCCGGAAGGGGTTCAGCGCTCCAATTTCGCGCTCAGGCTTTTCGCCACTCTCGTCGACGGTGAATACCGGATCATGCCAGGCGGCATCGCATTGGACCTTGAGACCGGAACGGGCTTTCCGCTTTTCGGCGATGGCGGCTCTACGCGCGATGTATGGGTGTGTTCGGCCGAGGAGCCCCATTATCACAGCACCAGCCGTTTGCAGAGCACGCTGGTGGAGCCCAGGATCACGCGCGGCGGTCTGGGATTGCGCAGCCGCGTTGCCGATAATCTGTTCTGGCTTGGCCGCTATGTCGAGCGCGCGGACTGGACCATGCGGCTGGTGCGCGGCGCGCTCTCAAGGCTCGATCTCGACAATTCCGATTTGCAGCATCGCGAGACGCTGGTGCAGGCTCTCGACCTGCTTTTGTCGAAAGACGAGGATTTCGTCGAACTCCGGCACGAGGATGCCGCGATAGAACAGCGCGCGCGGGCGCTGATCTCAGGACGCGGGCGCTTATTCGGTCTCATCGAGACGATCAGCAGCATGCATCAGGTGTCCTATCTGATCCGCGACCGCCTGTCGGCCGAGCTGTGGCGCACGCTGCAAGCGTTTCAGGGCTCGCTGCTCTGGACGGGCGATGCCGAGCCGCAAAGCCTGTCCGAGGCTCTGGATCATCTCGACCAGGGCATAACGGCGATCGCGGCCTTCAATGGCATGGCCGCGGAGAACATGACGCGCGGCTTCGGCTGGACATTCCTCGATCTCGGGCGCCGCATCGAGAGGGCGCTCAATCTGGCCGAGTTGCTTGGCGAATTTTTCGGAGAGCGTCAGGATGAAGCAACGGAAGCGGCGGCGCTGACTTTCGCGCTTGAGGCGGCAGACAGCATTCTGACCTACCGGTCGCGCTATCTCTTTGCGCCCATGCTGCCGCTCGTTCTCGATCTGCTTCTGGCCGACGAGACCAACCCGCGCAGCATCGCCTATCCGCTGGCGCAGATTTCGGATCATCTCGAACAGCTTCCGAAAAGCCCGGAAGAGGCTCCGCAAACGGAAGAACGCAAGCTGATCCTCGATCTGCTGACCCGGGTGCGGCTTGCGGATATGTATGAGCTGAGCAAGGCGGACGAGACCGGCGAGCGCGAGGATCTTAAGGCCCTGTTTACCCAACTTGTTGCAGAACTGCCGAAACTGTCCGCAGCGATTACCCGCCGGTATTTCAACCTTACGGAAGATGTCGTGACACGGCTTCCCGCGCGCGTTGGTCCCCAGCCATGATTTTCGAGGTCAGTCACAAGACGACCTATCATTACACCGCGCCCGTTGCGCAGGCCAATCACCTCGTCCATCTCTCGCCGCGCCCGCATGAGCGTCAGCGGGTCATGCATCATTCCATCGAGGTTTCGCCGGCCCCGGCCACGCGGAACGACTTCACCGACTATTTCGGCAATCCGGCATCGACGGTGGCGATCGAAAGCAGCCATTCGGAGCTGAGGATCCACGCCAAGAGCGTCGTGGAGGTCAACGCCCCCGCTGCCGTTGATCTTGCCGCGTCCACGCCCTGGGACAAGCTTGCCGATGATCTTGCTCCGCCCAAGAAAATCGCCGAACTGGATGCTGCGCAATTTCTGGCGCCATCATGGCACACGGCGATCACGAGCGAACTGATCGCTTTCGCCGGGCCATCCTTTGCGCCCGGCCGTCCGGTGCTGGAATGCGCGCACGATCTGATGCACCGCATTCATACCGAATTCGCCTATGACGGGGCGGCCACCGATATCGCAATCACGACGGATGAACTTCTGAAAATCCGCCGCGGGGTCTGTCAGGATTTCGCGCATTTGCTGATCGCGTCCATGCGGGCCTTCGGCTTGCCCGCGCGTTATGTGAGCGGCTATCTGCTGACGCATCCCCCGGAAGGCGAGGAGCGGTTTGTCGGCGCGGACGCGTCACACGCATGGGTTTCGGTGTGGTCGCCGGGCCTGGGCTGGACCGATTTCGATCCGACCAATGACCTCATTCCGCAGGACGGGCACGTCACCATCGCCTTTGGCCGCGATTTTCAGGATGTCAGCCCCGTGACCGGCGTTCTGCTCGGCGGCGGCGCGCATGAGGTCGATGTGGCGGTGGATGTGACCCCGATTCCGAGGCAGGCCGCCAATGTCAGGCCGGTTTGAGTTGCTATTGGGATCTGCCGGTAGGATGGGTTGAACGCAGAGGAACCCATCCGATGCGAAATGATGGGTTTCCACCCGCCTACGCGAGCGTCAACCCATCCTACCGACTGATGTCTCAAATTGAATTTCGGCTATCAGTGGTACAGCGGCCGCGGCGGACCAGACGGACGATTTCGTCTTACGCCTCATTTTTGCCTTGCGTCATGCAAGTATAGTGGTTTCTGAAAGTAACTGATGGTTCGGTTTCGCGCAGACTCTGACTAACAAATGACTGCGGGAGAATTGAAATGAACGATCTAAATCGCCTTGCTGAAGCGATTAGGGCCTATGCCTGTGAAGATTACGATGCTGATGACGATGATCTCGACGAAGATGAGGATTTCAAAGAGGAAGTCGAGGAGCTTATCTTTCAAGCATTCATTCCGGTTGATGCCGACCATGACGAACTCGAAATCGTCCTGCGCGTCGCGGAAAAGGTCAAGGCAACAAATCAACTTGAAGGCGAGCGCGTCGACGATCAGCTTTGGGTGACGCTGAATAATGAACGGTACCAACTTCCGCTCACGTCGACTGGTTGTGACCAGTACGTAACGCTCTCATCATTAGCCTATCTCCTGAAGGAGCAGTATGATTTCTGGATTCTCCAGTCTGATCAGGCCTACGGTTCCCATTTATTGTTAGTTGCAAATAAAAGCGACTCGGAGGAGATGAAAAAAATTAACCCACAAATTATTCCGGAACCTCTGCGTCCAATGAAGTTGGGTCACGATTATTTTCTCGACATTGAGATTCCCTATCTACACCATGAGAATAATAATCCAAATTTCGAAAATGAACGGGATAACATAATAAAAGAAGGCGTGAGGCTCAGGGAGCGTAAAAATGAACATATGCGTGACCTTTTCGAAGGCATCCGCTCTGGGAATATAGATGCTTATCGCAAAAAGTGGCATGGACGATAGTTGATGTGCGCCGGCCAAGATTTTCACTGAGGTTGATCTTTGCCGGAGAGAAAGAAACGCTTCTGATCGATGGCGATGGCCTCAATCTCTTTCGGCAGGTATTCGGCTTCGTTGAGATCGAAGTCAGAGCCTATGACGGCTTTCATGAAGGGTTGCGGACTCCGGTCAGCACGGATGCAGCCACGCTCACGGGACCGGCGTCGGCAAGTCGCTGAAGAAGGAATCCGCGGGAAGTTGGGCTATGTGTTGCCGCCATCT
>CAYOUP010000225.1:0-6196 GCA_964407125.1 uncultured Hyphomicrobiaceae bacterium
TGACCTCGACAATGCAGCCATCGGCATTTGTGTGGCTTGGCACGGTACGATGATCGAAGCGCCATTGCGCTTTGGCTTCATCGATTTCCTGTAAAGCCTCACGTCCCTTTAAAAACAATCCGCTGGTCCCGCCGTCAAAAAACCCCTTTGCCAGACCGAGAAGGCGGCCAAGTGGCGCCAATGCACGGCTTGAAACGACGTCCGCAGCGCCGATTACCCCACTCTTCGCTATGTCTTCTATGCGCCCTTCATGGATCCGGACTGATGCCCCCGTTTGACGGGCAACTTCCGCCAGGAAAGCGCATTTCCGACCATTGGACTCGATAAGATGAACGACACAATTTTTATGATTCGCCAAGTGAATGGCAATCACAAGTCCGGGGAATCCCGCGCCGCTGCCGAGATCTACCCAGCTTTTTGGGGCCGAAGCCAATGCGACAAGTTGCGCGCTATCGGCAAAATGCCTGTGCCAGACATCACTTAGCGTCGCCGGGGAAACCAGATTGACCGCTTTCTGCCACTGCGCCAGAAGCGCCGCATAGATTTCCAGTTTTTCCACAGTTTCACGTGGAACATCGAACGCCTTCTGGAAATCGGGCGGACCTTTTACGACAGGGACGTGGTGAAAATTGGCAGCGTCTTTCATCTCAGGCAGTGCGCTTGAGGGGAGATTTCTTGGCGTGCGCGAGCAGGAGCATTAGCGCTGCCGGTGTCATACCGTCTATCCGGCTCGCCTGCGCCAGCGAAACCGGCCGGTTGCGCTCAAGCTTCTGGCGGAGCTCATTGGAGAGCCCGGAAATCGCCGCATAATCGGTATCGCCCGGTAGCGGAATGGCCTCATCCTTACGATAGGCTGCGATGTCCGCCTCCTGCCGCCGCAGGTAGACATCATAGCGGGCGTCGATCTCGATCTGTGCCGCAATCGGCGCCGGGATGTCAGCCAGTTCCGGCCATTTGCGGGTCAGACGGGCGAGCGTCATGTCCGGATAGGCAAGTATTTCATAGGCTGTGCGCCTCCGCCCGTCGCGATTGAGCGAAAGACCTTCCAGATTGGCCTCACTGGGCGTGGTATTCAGCGATTGTAGAAGCTGGCGGGCTTCCTCGATGGCCTGAGCCTTGCGGGCATATGCAACCGCGCGGTCACCCGAAACACATCCCGCGGCTTCGCCGATCGGCGTCAGGCGCGCATCCGCATTATCCGCCCGCAGACGCAGGCGGTATTCGGCGCGCGACGTAAACATGCGATAAGGTTCGGCCACGCCGCGCGTAACCAGATCGTCGATCATCACGCCAATATAGGCATCCGTTCTCGACAGGACGAAATCCGGGGCTTTGCCGCCCGCTTTCAACGCGGCGTTGATCCCCGCGACGAGGCCCTGGCCTGCCGCTTCTTCGTAGCCGGTCGTGCCGTTGATCTGGCCGGCAAGGAATAGTCCGGCAAGGCGCTTGACCTCCAGCGTCGGGAGCAACTCGCGCGGATCGACATAATCATATTCGATAGCGTAGCCAGGGCGGATGATCCGTACATTCTCCAGCCCCCGAATGGTTCGGATAAAGGCGTCCTGCACGTCTTCCGGCAGTGAGGTCGAGATACCGTTCGGATAAACCGTATCGTCGTCGAGGCCTTCCGGCTCCAGAAAGATCTGATGGTTCTGCCTCTCATGGAAACGGACGACCTTGTCCTCGATGGACGGGCAATATCGCGGTCCGGTGCTTTCGATCTGGCCGGAATAGATCGGTGCGCGGGCGAGATTGTCGCCGATGATCCTGTGCGTTTCCGCGTTCGTATGGGTGATGTGGCAGACCGTCTGCGGCGTCTCGATCCTTTCCGTCAGGAACGAGAACGGTACGGGCGGTTCGTCGCCGGGCTGAGCTTCGAGCCGGGAATAATCGATGGTCGTGCGGTCTAGTCGCGATGGCGTGCCGGTCTTCAGGCGGCCCATACGCAGACCGAGATTATAAAGCCGGTCGGACAGGCCAATCGCAGGCGCTTCGCCAATGCGGCCAGCCGGAATGCGTTGCTCGCCGATGTGGATCAGGCCTTTCAGGAAAGTGCCGGTGGTCACGACTACAGCGGCGGCCCGGTATTCAGCACCTGAGGCTGTTACGACGCCAGCCGCCTTGCCATCGGCGACGATCAGATCTTCGACCGGATCGGCAATCACGTCGAGACCATCCTGCGCGGCAATCGCGGTCTGCATGGCGTTGCGGTAAAGCTTGCGGTCGGCTTGTGCGCGCGGTCCCTGAACGGCTGGTCCTTTTGAGCGGTTGAGTAGGCGGAACTGAATGCCTGCCTTGTCCGCGACGCGCGCCATCAGGCCGTCGAGTGCATCGACTTCGCGGACAAGGTGCCCTTTGCCTAGTCCGCCAATCGCCGGATTGCAGGACATCTCGCCAATCGTGTCGGCGCGGTGTGTCACGAGGGCCGTGCAAGCGCCCATGCGCGCCGCCGCCGCCGCTGCCTCGCACCCGGCATGGCCACCGCCAATAACAATGACATCATAGGCTTTATTCTGCATCGCCCGCGCTCAACCGCTGAAAAACTTGTCGGAAATCGGCGGCAGATTACTCTGTTCCGGTATTGGCGTCAAAGCTATCGCCGCTCCAGACCCGGCTCCATTGCCGCCCATTCCATGAGATGGAGAACCCTTCCGCATTTGCAATCCGGATTTCATGGTGAAATTGGTAAAAGGCCCGCATCGTCTGGCCGTTTATCTCGTACAATGGATCGGCAATCTCCAGGAGCACGCCTTTCATGAACTGCTCATGCGAGAAAATGGCAATGTCCTGATATCTGACAAGTCTCGTCAATCTCATAAGAGCTTCCCTGGCGCGCCCGGCAAACTGCCGGTAACTCTCGGCGCCGTCGCCATCGATGAAATCAGGATCGCCTTTCGACCAGTATTCCTCGATCAGCGGACGTCGCTCATGCGATGTCGTTCCGAAGCGGCGGGCGGTCGCCAGCATCTCGATTTCCTGAACCGGCCATATTTCCAACGGCACATCGGGAAAGCGCGCCATCGTCTTCGCGGCGGTATCGCGAGCGCGCAGATATGGCGACGAGATGATCAGTCCAGGGGCGTTGTCAAAAGTCCGGCTGATGGCCTCCGCTTGCTGCCGCCCCTTGAGCGTTAAGGGAATCATGTGCGGTTCACCGGTCATGCCACCGACATTGGCAAGACTTTCTCCATGACGAATGAAGCGGACGTTCAACATATCGAACCGAACGGTGAAAAATGAGGTTGGAGCAATGATACGAAACGGATCCGAAGTCTGTATTACACAATAAGCGAGCCTGAGCATAACACGGCTCGATTGAAAAGCTGGTACCGCTTGAGTTTCACGTGAAACCGCCACGAATTACTTGCCGATACAGAAATCCGCGAAAATCCGATCCAGAATGTCCTCGACATCGACGCGACCTGTGAGACGGCCCAGCGATGTTGCAGCCTGGCGCAAATCCTCTGCACGCAATTCAAGCTCGGCAAATGCACCTGTAAGGAAATTGTCCAGCGCAGTCCGGCACGCTTCCAGCTCCGCCCTGTGGCGCGCGCGCGTAATGACCGGACTCTCGCCGATATGGGCGGCTTCGGACGCAGCTTTCGTCAGCGTTGTGATAAGCGCATCCAGCCCTTCACCGGTCTTGACGGAAAAGGCGAGCTTGTTGCCTTGCGGCGGTGCGTTTGTGAGGTCGATTTTGTTCCAGGCCTCGATCACTCTGGCGTTAATCGGAGTTTTCATCGTCTCGGGGTGATCTGTATCAGCGGAAGCGGCGTCCACGATCCAGAGAACGAGGTCGGCTTCCTGCGCACGCTCCAGGGTCCGGCGCACGCCTTCACGTTCGATTTCACCGGCGGCCTCGCGAATGCCTGCCGTATCCATCAGAATGACTGGGAAGCCGCCAAGATCCAGCCGTACCTCGATCACGTCGCGCGTCGTGCCCGCCTGTTCCGACACGATCGCGACATCCCGGCGGGCAAGCGCGTTCATCAGGCTTGACTTGCCCGCATTGGGAGGCCCGGCGATCACGACCTGGAAGCCGTCCCGCAGGATCTCGCCGCCGTGTGCGTCATTGAGATGAGCGTCGATTTCATCGCTTAACGTCTGAATATCCCTGTTCGCGCGTTTGGCGACATGCTGTGGGACATCGCCCTCATCGGAAAAGTCGAGTTCAGCTTCGATATTGGCCAGCGCATGGATGAGACGGAGCCTCCAGTCTTCATAGATCGTCCTGAGACTGCCTGAGGATTGCCGCAGGGCTTGCTGTCTTTGCGCTTCAGTCTCCGCGTCGATCAGATCGGCGAGGCCCTCAGCCTCGGTCAGATCGAGTTTTCCGTTCTCGAACGCGCGGCGGGTGAATTCTCCCGGCTCCGCCATGTGCAAATCCGGGAGGGTCGATAGCGCGCGGAAAACCGACTCGATGACGGCCCGCCCGCCATGAATGTGCAATTCGGCGACATCTTCACCGGTAAAACTTGCGGGAGAGGGAAACCATATGATTAGGCTACGGTCGAGTATATCGCCGCTGTCAGGAATGCGGAGCGTGCGAAGCACGGCCTCCCTCGGCTTCGGCAAACCGCCAGCCAGCGCTACAAGGGTACGGCCTGCGTTAGCGCCGGAGATGCGAATGACCGCGACGCCAGCTTTTCCATGTCCGCTGGATAGCGCGTAAATCGTTGTCATGTCCGGACCCGGAACAGCGGCAGTAAAAGGAGCATGTTTTGTCCTACAATCGCCTGAGCGAAGAAACCAGCCCCTATCTTTTGCAGCACAAGGATAATCCGGTGCACTGGTGGCCTTGGGGCGAAGATGCATTTGCAGAAGCGAAGAAAACCGGCAAACCCGTTCTGCTTTCTGTCGGATATGCGGCCTGCCACTGGTGCCACGTCATGGCGCATGAAAGCTTCGAGCACGCAGCGACCGCCGCGATCATGAATGAGCTGTTCGTGAACATCAAGGTGGACCGCGAGGAGCGGCCCGATGTGGACGCGCTCTATATGAGTGCGCTTCATCATCTGGGCGAGCAGGGCGGTTGGCCGCTGACGATGTTTTTAACGGCTGATGGCGAACCCTTCTGGGGCGGCACGTATTTCCCAAAGGAACAGATTTACGGCCGCGCGCCCTTCACGCATGTGCTGCGCGAGATCAGCAAGGTTTATCGCGAGGAACATGAAAAGGTCCGCACCAACGCTGATGCGCTCAAAAGCGCGCTTCAGCCACGTCTGGAAACGGCAAGTGAGGACAATCTGAACGTCAATACGCTTGCCGATCTGTCGACGCGGCTATCCCAGGCGCTCGACCCGGTCAATGGCGGGCTCGTCGGTGCGCCGAAATTCCCGAATTGCGTGATACTCGGCTTTCTTTGGAAGATGGGGCTTCAGATCGGACACCAGCCCAGCATTGATGGCGTTGAAAAGGCGCTCATCCACATCTGCCAGGGCGGCATCTATGACCACCTTGGCGGAGGCTTTGCACGCTATTCCGTTGACGACAAATGGCTCGTCCCGCATTTCGAGAAAATGCTCTACGACAATGCGCTGCTGATCGACCTCATGACCGAGGTCTGGAAGGAGCGGCGCAATCCGCTTCTGCAGGCGCGGATCGCGGAGACGGTTGAATGGCTGCTGCGCGAGATGATCGTGGAGGGCGGCGGCTTCGCGTCGTCCTATGACGCGGATTCAGAAGGCGTCGAGGGCAAATATTACGTCTGGTCCAGATCGGAGATAGAGGCGGCGCTCGGCGAAAAGGATGCCGCATTTTTCAGCGAAGTCTACGATGTGACGGAGGATGGCAATTGGGAAGGCGCGAATATCCTCAATCGCCTAAAGGTGATTGAAATGCTCTCGCCAGCAGAGGAAGAGAAGTTGGGGGAACTGCGTGCGAAACTTCTTGAGGCACGACAGGGTCGCATGAAACCAGGTTGGGATGACAAGGCGCTGGCGGACTGGAACGGTCTTGCCATCAGTGCGCTGCTCAATGCAGGCGCGACCTTCGGACAGCAAAGCTGGATTGATGCGGCGAAGCGGGCCTATGGTTTCGTGAAGACTGGGCTGACGGCGGAGGATGGGCGGCTCCGTCATAGTTGGCGCGCCGGACAGGCGAAAACGCCGGGAATCGCCAGCGACTATGCGAACATGATCGCGGCGGCGATTGACCTATTCCTTATCACTGGAGAGACGGGCGCGCTGCGGGATGC
>CAYOUP010000226.1:0-6187 GCA_964407125.1 uncultured Hyphomicrobiaceae bacterium
TGACCGTCCGAACGATCCGGTCGCGGCCTGACAACAGGTCTCCGGGAAGACGGAAACGGCTCTCCACAGGGGCATCGGACCGAAAAGCATGGTCCCGTGAAGACGGGGCTGGATGCTACTTTTCGGATAAATCTGATGCCCAAGGGAACAGTCAGAGCGGCGTTTCTGATTCCGCTATTAAAGTCCGCTGCTCTGATGTGAGAGCGATGAAATTTACAATTCTCTGTGTCGGGCGTCTCAAGGAAGATGCCGAAGCGGCCATCTTTGGGCGTTATCTTGAGCGTTTGGCACAGATGGGTGGGCAGTATGGCCTGGGTCCGGCAACGCTGATCGAACTGCCCGAAAGCCGCGCCAAAACAGCGCGTGAGCGAAAAGCGGGAGAAGCTGCCGCTCTTCAGAAACGTGTTCCGGCTGACACGGAAATCCTTGTGCTCGACGAGCGCGGACGTACGCTTTCCAGTGCAGAATTCAGCGAGAAGATAAGAAATGCACGCGATGGCGGTCTCAAAAATCTCTGCTTCGTCATCGGCGGGCCGGACGGTCTCGATCCGGACTTTGTGCGCAGAGCGGACCTGGCGATCAGCTTCGGGCGCATGACGCTGCCACATGGTCTTGTGCGCGCCGTGCTGGCCGAGCAGCTATACAGGACCGCAACGATCATCGCCGGGCATCCGTATCACCGTGAATGACGGACATACCCCGCTGCATATCAGGCGACTCTGCAGAGGATTGGTTACCGCCTATGTTTGCAGCGTTAACGGCTTTGCCATTTGTATGCCGTGATTGTCAGCAAGACTTACGCTAATCCACAAATAAATCATTAGGTTGCACAATTTTAATATGCTGCGTTGAAGCTATCGTTTGCCTATTTGACGAATTTTCTTACTTTTGGCCATGTTCTCAGGCTAGATCGGGATCAGTTTTCATGGAGACATCTGCCTCAAAAACAGACGAAATCCCTTTGAAAAAAGGGATCCAGTGTTACAAACTTGCTGGATTCCCGTCTCCGCGGGAATTTCGGTGCAGCTGTCTCCGTCTAAAATGATCACGCTCCAAGCCGGAACGGTAGGGCGTCATTTGTGCAGTATTTCATCTGACGCAATTGTCAGATCGGGGGACCGTTGTTGCTCGCTTCGCTAGCAAATGCGCTTGTTGCAATTCTGTTTCTCGCAGTCGCGTCAGTGACTGTGCAGGCTAAAGATGCGGGCGGCAAGGATGGCGGAAGCCAAAGCGGGACCGACACGTCCGTGCTGTCACTGGATGGCGAGGTCATCAATCTCGACGAAGCTCGCCGCCTCTTCAAGGAGCATCAGGATGAGCTTGAGCGGATCGAGCGCGAACAGCTCGGTCTCAAGACCGAAACCGAGACCTTGAGCAATGAATCGGCACAGCTTCAGCAAAAGCTGATCGATGCCGCTCGAAAGATCAAGAATGCGGAGAAGAATCTGACGCGCTCGGAAGGCGAGATCGCCGATCTCGCAAAGCAGCAAAAACAGTTGCAGAAGGCGCTTGAAAAGAACCGCACTGCGATCGCGCAGATGCTTGGCGTCATGCAGCGCATGGGGCGCGAACCGCCTCCCGTCATGATGACGGAGCGAAACGATGCATTGAGGATGGTGCGCAGCGCCATGATCCTCGCCTCGTTCTTTCCCGGATTCCGTGAAAAGGCCGATGAACTTTCGACGACCATCGCCGATCTTAACTCTATCATTACAAAATCGCGTGAAGAGCAGAAAAATTTTGCGGTCGCTCAAACCCGATTTGCGACGCTCAAAAAAGAGGTCGAAGAGCTTCTCGGACAGAAGCGCAAGAAGCTGCAGGCCAATTGGCAGAGGCAAGAAAAACTGCGAATCGCTGCATCAAGGCATAGTCGTGCTGTAAGTGATTTTGGCGATTTGCTCAAACGTCTCGATGCAGAAGTCGCCAATCAATCGAATCTGAAAGAATATGAAGCAGAATTGCGTGCCCTTGGTCCAGCAATTGAACTGAAGCCTTCTGTGCAAAAGGCTGCATTTGTTTCTCCTGGACGAATGAAGCCTGCTGTTCCATTTTCAAAAGCAAAAGGTTTACTTCCATTTCCAGCCAGCGGCAAACGTCTGATATCGTTTGGCGCAGATGATGAGGTTGGGGGAAAGTCACAGGGAATACGTGTGGAAACACGTAGTGAAGCCCAGATTACATCACCTTCGGATGGTTGGGTAATCTATGCTGGCAAGTTTAGAAGCTACGGGCAACTCTTGATAATCAATGCCGGAGGAGGTTATCATATTTTGTTAGCAGGATTAGGTCAGATTTACGCAGAGGTCGGCCAGTTTGTCCTTGCTGGAGAACCTGTTGCCGCGATGGGTAAGAGCACCCAGGTAGCGGCGGGGTCAGTACAGTCTCGGAATCCTGTACTTTACATAGAATTCCGTAAGAACGCCCGCCCGGTGAATCCGGACCCCTGGTGGTCAGAGGGCGTAAAAGAAGGTTGAGACTTATGCGGAAATCGAATTTTGCTATCTGGGTGTTTGCACTGCTCGCCTTCATTGCAGCAGGCGCCTCGGTTATAAATGCCACGCGCACCCAATCGGCAACGGCTGAGAATTCGGAAATCTACCGTCACCTCGATCTGTTCGGTGACGTTCTACAAAGGGTACGCTCCGATTACGTGGAAACTCCGGATGACGCTCAGCTTATCGAGTCCGCCATCAACGGCATGCTCGCCGGGCTCGATCCTCACTCCAGCTACCTCAATCCCAAGAACTTTCAGGATATGCAGGTCCAGACCCGCGGCGAGTTCGGTGGACTGGGTATCGAAGTGACGATGGATGAAAACGGTCTGATAAAGGTCGTTTCGCCGATCGAGAACACACCGGCCGAGGAGGCGGGTCTGCTCACCGGCGATCTTATCAGCCAACTCGACGGTGAGTCTATCCAGGGACTGACGCTGGAGCAGGCTGTCGAGAAGATGCGCGGCGCGGTCGACACCAAGATCGTACTGACCGTCATTCGCGGTAACTCGGACCCGTTCGATGTCACGCTCGTTCGCAGCGTTATCCGCATCAATCCGGTGCGCGCAAATCTCGAAGGTGATGACATCGGCTATATCCGCGTGAAGACGTTCAGCGAAAAAACCTCCGATCAGCTCGTTGCGGCGATCGAGAATCTGAAGAAGGAAGCGGGTCCCAAGCTGAAAGGCTTCATTGTCGATCTGCGCAACAATCCCGGAGGATTGCTCGATCAGGCCATTTCGGTCTCGGATGCTTTCCTTGATCACGGCGCAATCGTGCTCACGCGCGGCCGCAATGAAAACGAGACGCAGCGCTCCAACGCACGGAGCGGCGATCTGACCGACAATCAAAAGCTTATCGTTCTGATCAATGGCGGTTCCGCTTCTGCCTCAGAAATCGTTGCGGGCGCTCTGCAAGACCACAAACGGGCAACCGTTATCGGCACGCGTTCTTTCGGCAAGGGCTCGGTTCAGACGATTATCCCGCTCGGCTCCAACGGCGCGATCCGCCTGACGACAGCCCGCTACTACACCCCGTCAGGCCGTTCGATCCAGGCAAAGGGCATCGAACCTGACATCATCGTTCAGGAAGAACTGCCAGATGAATTCAAAGAAGCCGCGAAAAAACTGAAACCGAGAGGCGAGGCAAGTCTGCGCGGCCATTTGAAGAATGGGGATGACGAAAAGTCCGGCAGCCTGGCCTTCGTACCGAAGGAAAAGGAAAAGGACACCCAGCTTCAATACGCGATCAAACTGTTGCGCGGTGAGCAGGTTGTTCAGAAGAAAGTCGAGGTCCAGACGGGGAAGGACTCGACGGCTCAATAGGCTTTCGTCACAAAACTGATATTGGCGTGCGAGGTTAATATCCCCAGCACGCCTTTATTATTAAGTGGAAAAGCGTTTTTTGAGCAACTCAAGCTGATTCGTAGGTTATAGTGGCGAAAATTTCGGCATCTAAATCATGGGTTGTCAGCCGTGAGATTGTTATTTTACACCGCTACCATCACATTGCTGCTGGCGGGGGGCGTCTTCGCTTACTTCGCAGTGCAAACACCGCAGATCGATACCAGCACCAAGGTCGTGATCGGGATCGAGCCTTATGCCGCTGCTGTCGCAGAAGCAAAAACCAATGAAATTCTCAAGCAGCAGGCAAAGCATCAGGAGCAGGATCAATCCACTCCTGATTCATACGGTGATCGTCTGCCTCAGGGTGAAGAGCCGGCCGCTGATGCATTGACCGGCGGGGATGCGCGGACCGAGACCGCCGCGTTGAATGATAGCGGACCTGCCTCGCCTGAGGCCGTGCCGCAGGAACAGGCCCTTGCCGAAGAAAGTGTGCCCCCGTCGGCCGAGCCTCAGCCGGAGAATCAGGGCTTCTCCCTGCCAGGTGCGAACGTTAGCGGTTTCGACCCGCTGTTTCAAAATACGGAACCCGCCGCTACCGTCAATGAGCCGGAGCAGCATCCCGTGGCTGAATCCGAGACACCACCAACGGAACCGGGGATCGAGGAAAAGCTCGATAACAGCCTCGCCTCGAACGATCTGACCGGGACCACCGCCGAGCCGGAGAGCAATGAAGAAGCGGCGACGCCGCAGCCTGTCGAGCAGGATGTTGCTGCTCTCGACGGCTCGCAAGCAGATCAGCTTCCGATTGAAGAAAATGCTGCCACTGAGTCCGTCCCCGAGCCAGTCTACAAAGACACGCAGAATGAGGATGTGCAGTCGTCCAAGGTGGCAGTGGCGGCCGTGCCGGATACCGATCCGCAGGAGGAAGCCAAGACAGACGTTCCTGCTAATGAGGAGGACGTGAAGAAACTGCGGGCGACGTTCAACGCGTTTGTCGCTTCCCTGAAAGAAAAGGAGGGTCAGGAAGAGCTGGCTCTCGTCACGCCCCCGCCTCTCCCGCTGAAGCGACCTGAAAATATTCCCGCGCCCGTGCGCACGGCTTCGTTAACTTCGGGTACGGCATCGACGCCACGCGTTGCGATCCTGCTCAGGGGGTTAGGGCGGAACGACAAGAACAGCGAGTTTGCCGTGACCACTTTGCCGTCGGCGATATCGCTCGGTTTCGCACCTTATGTCGGCAGCGCTCAACAATGGGCGCAGCAGGCCCGGGAGCGTGGCCATGAGGTTATTATCCAGCTCCCATTCGAGCCGTCGGATTATCCCAAAACAAATCCTGGACCGGAAACGATACTGACCACATCTAACGCTTCGGAAAACACCTCCAAGCTCCGGACGGTCCTCGCACGTTTCGATGGCTATAACGGCGTGACAAGTTACTATGGCGGGAAGCTTCTACAGTCCCCCGAGGCGCTTCGCCCGGTTCTGGAGGACATCAAATCGCGCGGCCTCATCTATGTCAGCGAACCGGATGCCAGCCAGGCGCTGGTCCGCAAGCTTGCCGCGGAGCTTGGTGTCATTTATGGCGGCGCGGATATCATTGTCGATAATTTCCAGACGAACGATGTCATTCAGAAAAATCTGGAACAGCTTGTCGAACTTGCGCGCAAGAATGGCAGCGCGATCGGCATGGCCTATGCGTCAAGAAACTCGATTGAGCAGCTTCGTATCTGGTCGGAAACGGTCACGTCCAAGGGCGTGACGCTCGTTCCGGTCGGCGTACTGGCTCAAACTCCAGGCGCATCATGACATTAAGGGGGGATGAGGCTCTGGCCCAGCCGCTTCCTTATCGTCCCTGTGTCGGGGTGGTTCTGATCAACCCCGAGAGAAAGGTGTGGATTGGAAGGCGCCGGGAGAGGTTTGAAAAACGACCGCAGAGCTGGCAGATGCCGCAAGGCGGAATCGACAGTGGCGAGGATCCCGCCGAAGCTGCGTTGCGCGAACTTGCCGAGGAAACCGGCACCGGCAAGGCGGAAATCATCGGACGAACCGCTGACTGGCTGACCTATGACCTGCCGCCGGAGCGCGTGGGGGTCGCGCTGAAGGGCAAATATCGGGGCCAGAAACAAATCTGGTTCGCCATGCGTTTTCTCGGCCATGACACCGATTTCAACATATTGGAGCCGCCCGGCGGTCATAAGCCGGAATTCGATGATTGGCGTTGGGCCGATGCCGACGAAGTCGTCGATCTGATCGTGGGGTTCAAACAGCCTGTCTACAAAGCCGTTTTCGAACAGTTCCGGCCTTTCTTCACCTAGCGTTCCGCGCAACATTCCGCAAAACACGCCCTAA
>CAYOUP010000227.1:0-6133 GCA_964407125.1 uncultured Hyphomicrobiaceae bacterium
TCCTGCCCGCGTTCCCTTTTCATGCCCAGCACTTTGCGCTATTGGGCAACCGGAGGGATGACACTATGGCTCGCGCTTTGATCTGTCAATCAGGCGGGAAGCAGTTATGCTCAGTAACCGAATCGGTAACGACCTCCGGGGATATAGCCATGTTTGCGACGCTTTCCGACTTTCACGATGCGCTTCACGATCTACCGCCCGCGAATGAAATGTGGCGCGAGGAAGCACGGGAGCGGCAGAAGCTACTGACGAAGCCGCTGGGGGCACTGGGGCGACTTGAAGAATGCGCTGTCTTTCTTGCCGGATGGGGCGATGAAGCCGCGCCGCGTGTTGAGAACGCCCGCATCATCGTTTTCGCAGGTAATCATGGCGTGACGGCGCGCGGCGTCAGTCCGTTTCCCCCAGATGTTACCGAACAGATGGTCGCCAATTTTGCTTCGGGCGGCGCGGCGATCAACGCTCTGGCGAAATCCTGCGGGGCTGAGCTCGATGTCGTGCCGCTTTCGCTGGACCGGCCAACAGGCGATATTTCGCGGGGCCCGGCTATGAGCGAAGAGGAGTTGCTGGAGGCCCTGAACGCTGGCGCATCCGCCGTTGCGAAAGGCGGTGGCCTTTTTGCTTTCGGCGAGATGGGCATCGGCAATACAACGGTTGCGGCCGCGCTGGCAGCATTGAGTTTTGGAGGCAGTGGAGCCCAATGGGCAGGACGCGGAACCGGGCTTGATGAGGAAGGCGTCGCTCACAAGGCGCGCGTGCTGGACGAGGTGATTGAACTTCACAAAGAGGCCGCGCACGGAGCTGTCGATAAATTACGGTTGGCCGGTGGACGCGAGACGGCGGCGATTGCCGGAGCGATTCTCGCTGCGCGCCACAGGCGTGTCCCGGTCGTGCTCGATGGTTTTGTGGTCAGCGCCAGCCTTGCCCCGCTCGTTTGTGACAATCCGGCCATAGTTGACCACTGCATTGCAGGACATTGTTCAGCAGAGCGCGCCCACAGGAAATTGCTGGGTTACTTTGGTTTGCGGCCACTGCTCGATCTGGATATGCGGCTTGGTGAGGGTACTGGCGCTGCACTTGCAATCTCTATCGTGAAAGCCGCTGTGTGTGCACACAATGAAATGGCAACTTTTACAGAGGCGCGTGTTGCGAACCGAAAAGATTAAAGAAACGCCGCATGTGATCGCGCGTACTAGTCAGATCCGGAAACTCGTCGAAGAAATCGGACTGGCATTCGCTCTGCTAACCCGTTTTCGAATTCCAACTTTTCGGGTGCGAAGCAGCGCAACTTACGCATCCGCTTTCTGGGCTTTTCCTGTGGTCGGTGCTGTTATCGGTGCAGCGGGCGCATTGGTTTTCTGGCTTTGTTTAAGCGTCGAGTTGAGTGTCGTGGCTGCGACCATTCTGACTGTAACGGCGATGCTTTTCGTTGGCGGCGGTCTGCATGAGGATGGCTTCAGCGATTTCTGGGACGGCATTGGCGGCGGGCGAACCCGTGAACGGAAACTGGAGATCATGCGCGATAGCCGGCAAGGCGCCTATGGCGCTCTGTCTCTGACCATCATGGTCGCGCTGCAGATCGTTCTGCTGACGGATATTTACATCAGGGGGAGGGTGACAACCTGTTTGACGGTGCTTGTCGCCTCTGAAGCTGCGGCTCGCAGCATGATTGCCATGCCGTGCATCTTTATGAATCCCGCCCGCGGCGACGGCCTGGGCGCTGTCATGAAATCAGTCGGTAAGGCGAGTATGCTGGCAGGGGGGATGCTTGGCGTGGTCATTGCGTTTGTTCTTATGCTGAAAACCGGCATAGCACTCATTATTGGCGTACTGGCAGGAGCAGCGGTGATCACTCTCCTGGCGTCACGATTCCTGGGAGGTTTTACGGGTGATGTTCTTGGCGCAACCGTGGTTATGGCGCGCCTGTCGGCCCTTTGCTTCGTTGCGGCCGTATCGTGACAGCGCGATCGATCCTTGTTCTGGGGGGAGCGCGGTCGGGCAAGACGAGCCGTGCGCTGGCCCTATGCGAAACCTTCTCACAGCGGATCTATATCGCCACCGCGCAGGCGCATGACGAGGAAATGGAAGTCCGCATCGCCGCTCACAAGTCGGAGCGTGGCGATCTCTGGACGACGATTGAAGCGCCGCTCGATCTGCCGCAGGCGATCCGTGATCTGCCTCGCACCGATGCCGCCTGCGTCGTCGATTGCCTGACGCTCTGGCTGTCCAATCTGATGGGCGCGGAACGCGACATTGGGGAGGAAACAGAGAAGCTGTGCCGCACGATTGCTGAGGCGCCCTGCACGCTGATCCTGGTGTCGAACGAGGTTGGTCTTGGCATCGTGCCGGAGAATGCTCTCGCCCGCGCGTTCCGCGATCATCAGGGCCGTCTTAATCAGGCCGTCGCCGCAACGGCCGACCGCGTCGAATTAATGGCGGCTGGTCTTCCGATGCTGCTGAAGGGGTAGCCCAGAGACATAGTCCTCCAAACTCACAACTCATCGATAAGGCCGGGCAGGTCGGGGAAGCGGGTGGTCAGCCCATCTACGCCCGCCGCGCGCAATTCGTTCTCATAACCGTCCCAGCAATGCGATCCTCCGGCGAAGCCGATCACACGCATTTCCGCCGCACGCGCGCCATGGACGCCCGCGACACTGTCCTCGATGACGATGCAGTTCTCCGGCGCGGTGCCCATCCTGTCTGCCACATACTGGAAAATGTCCGGCGCAGGCTTGCCGCGTGGAACAAGCGCGGTGGAATAGATGTCGGGATAGAACAACTCGAAAAGCCGGGTCTCGATCAGGCCGATGCAAAGCTTGGCCGGTTTGCTGCTCGATGCTACGCATTTGCGTCCCGGCAGCTGCGCGATCGTCTCGGCGACACCGTCAATGGCGTTCAGCGACTTGCGATATTCCGCGACAACGCAGGATTCGGCATAGGAGGAGAAGTCGTCGGGCAGCTTGCGGTCGAACCGCGCCTCAAGTTCGGCGAACATATCGATTGTCGGAATGCCGGTGAAACGGCGGTGGATTTCATCCGCCGTGATTGTGAGCCCCTGCGCGGTCAATTCGCGCGCAATGACCTGGCATGTGACGGTTTCGCTGTCGATCAGCACGCCGTCGCAGTCGAAGATTATCAGCTCAGGGATCATTGGCTGGCAGCTTTCATGGTGTCTGTCTTGTCTGTCAGGAATGTTACGCCGCGCGTTTACGCCATTCGCACAGGCGCAACACGAAATCGGAGACCAGCTCATGTTCGAGCGCGGGCTTCAGACGCGTTTGCCGGACCGTATCATGCGCACGGGCGATCATCGCGGCAATATGGACGAGCCGCCAGCGCGCGGCCTGCTCCTTCATGGCGTCCTTCTGACGAAAATGCAGGGGAGGGCGGATCTTAGCGGCGGCGGCGTCAAAGCTATCGCCGTGATCCATCCGCGCCATGATGAGATGAAGCTTCTGCAGATGGCCGAGCAGAAGGTTCAGGAATACGTTGGCGGGCGTCGCACTCGCGGCAAGACCGTCGAGCTGGTGCAGCGCAACGGACGCATTACCGGACAATGTCGCGGAAATCGCAAGATCGAAAGCCTGAGCCGAGGCGTCGCCGACAACCGCCTCGACATGAGGCAAGGTAATCTGCGGCTCGCCATCGGCATAGATCAAAAGCTTGGAAATCTCTGATCGGCACACGGACCAGTCGCCGCTGAGAAGCTGAACGAGCCGGTGCACAGCGTCCGACGCGATTGATGTTCCGGCAGTCTGGACCTCGTTGCGAATAAGCTGTTCGATATCACGATTATCTGCCCCATAACAGGCGATAGCGGCGGCGTTGCGCGCTTTCTCGAAAAGCTGGCGAAGCTTGGCGTCCTTCTTCAGATTGCCTGCCTCGATGATGATCGAGGCGGCAAGAGCGCCGTCTTCAAGGAGCTCCTGCATCAGCGCCGGCGTAATCTGCGGTCCCATCTTCACGGCGATGACGGGCGGGCCGCCGAACATGGCCAGGCTGCGTGCCTCGCTGGCGAGACGGCCCGGAGTCTGTTTCAGATCCTCTTCGGTCAGACGGATAATGTCGCCGGGCGGATCGGAGCGCTTGGCGATGATCGAGGCGAGCTGTTTTGCAATATCGGCGGCCTGACCCGCATCGGAGCCGAAAACGAGAAATGCCGCCGTTTTTGTTCCGGCGGATTTGACGATATCTTGCGGATCAGTCGATCGGATGAGCGTCATGAAACTTTCCAGCAGAAAACCCGCATGGCTTTCCAATCCTGTTTAGCCAATAAAAAAGCCGCCGAAAAGTCCGGCGGCCCATTGCTCATGATCAAACAGTGAAACTCAGGCTTCCGACGAGAGAAAGGCCGCCATGCGCAGGCGCACCGCATCTGCTATCGTCTTGGCCGCGCGGTTTTCCGCGTCACGCCTTGCCCGAATGTCGGCAAAGACCGAGTCGACCTTGTCATAGGCCGCGCGGGCATTGCTGTTACCCTTCAGAACAACCTGATTGTCGGACAGGCGAACAAGCTTGAACTGCGTATAAAGCTGATATGTCTGCGACTGCGGGTCGCCCGTGTTGGCAACCAGTGTGTTCAGAACGGATTCGCGGATCGCGATGTCCAACCGGTACTCCGGCACCCCAGCGGTGCCGCCGCCCGTCGTGTCGAAGATCAGCTCGTTGCGGACCTGCTGTCCGACACGGCCCGGGATTGTCGCAATCTCGACCGAGCGCATCACATCCTGAAGGTCGGCGCCACTTGCTGTCGTTCCGTAAAGCGGTTTCCATCCGCAACCGGACAGAACCAGGAGCGAAATCATGCCAATAGCCGCAAAGGCGCGCTTTGCGAACATCAGGTTACGGCATTCAAGCAACGACATTGACGATCCTTTGCGGTACGACGATGATCTTCTTGATCTCGCGGCCCTCAAGAGCACGTTTGACGCCCTCAAGATCCAGCGCAGCAGCCTCGATGTCGGCTTTTGACGCATCACGCGCAATCTGAAGCTCATCCCGCCTCTTGCCGTTTATCTGTACGGCAATGGTAATCCGATCGTCAACGAGCAGCGCCTTTTCGGCTTCCGGCCAAGGCTGTTTTACGATCAGACTGTTGTAGCCGAGCCGCGCCCAGCATTCCTCGGCCAGATGCGGCATGATCGGCGCGAACATTTGCGTCAGAATTTCAGCCGATTCCCTCAATGCCCAATCAAGACTGGCATCTTTGGCGTTTTTTTGGCCTTGCAGCGCGCTTCCGAGTTTATTCGCAAGATCGTAAATCGTGGCGATGGCCGTATTAAAACGTAAAGTTTCAATATTATGGCTGACCCAGTGCAGGCCCTTATGGACCGCACGGCGCAGCTCGATTCCGGCCTCGCTGAACGCGGCAGGGCGTTTCGCGCCCTTTTTCGCGCCTTTTTCCGCTGCCTCGTCGATCAGGCGCCACAGGCGCTGCACCATGCGCCACGAGCCTTGTACGCCTTCGTCACTCCATGCGACGTCACGTTCCGGCGGCGAATCCGAAAGCACGAACCAGCGGGCCGTATCTGCCCCAAAATGGGAAATGAAGTCCACCGGATCGACGGTGTTCTTCTTCGATTTCGACATTTTTTCAGCAGGGCCGATGGTCAAAGGTTCGCCGGTCCTGGTATTGACGGCCTTGCGCGCGCCATCCTCGCCCTCGATGCGCACATCGTCGGGATTGACCCACTGACCGTCCTTGTTGCGGTAGGTTTCGTGGATCACCATGCCTTGGGTAAACAGACCGGCAAAGGGTTCGTCCATGTCGAGATGGCCGGTATCGGTCATGGCACGCATGAAGAAACGCGAATAGAGCAGATGCAGGATCGCGTGCTCGACACCGCCAATATACTGATCCACAGGCAGCCAGTAATCCACGGCCTTGCGGTCCACGGGCGTCTTGGCGCGCGGAGCGCAGAAGCGGGCGAAATACCACGAGGAATCAACGAAAGTATCCATCGTGTCGGTTTCGCGTTCCGCTTGCGAGCCGCATTTCGGGCAATCGACATGCTTGAAGGTCGGATGGCGGTCGAGCGGGTTGCCCGGCTTGTCGAAGGTGACGTCCTCCGGCAGCAGGACGGGCAGATCCTCGGCGGCCACGGCACCGCAGGTCTTGCAGTGGATGATCGGGATC
>CAYOUP010000228.1:0-5852 GCA_964407125.1 uncultured Hyphomicrobiaceae bacterium
CCGGATACGCACGGCGGACGGCAGCGCGGTCGATCAGGAGTTGCTCAAGCCGTTATCCGACGCCGGTTTCCGGTTCCGCGACAGCACCGATCCCTCACCATCCATCAGACGCCAGATCAACCGCCTCAGCGAATTTCTCACGCTGGTCGGCCTGACCGCACTGCTGACCGGCGGTATCGGCGTCGCAAACTCCGTAAACGCTTTCATCGAACGCAAACGCAAGGTCATCGCGGCCTACAAGGCGCTAGGCGCATCAGGCAATCTGATCACGCGCAGCTTTCTTATCCAGGTCATGATCGTCGCGCTGATCGGCATACTGATCGGCCTGACGCTCGGCACGCTTTTACCCTTTGTGGCGCTCAGCTTTTTCAGCGGTTCGCTGCCCATCGACCTTGAATTCGGGATCTATCCCAAGCCCCTGATCCTCGCTACGGCGTACGGGCTGCTGATAGCCCTGATCTTCATCCTCTGGCCGCTAGGGCGCGCAAGGCAGATCCGGGCGGGCGAGCTGATGCGCGAGGAAATCGAACGCCCGCTTCGCTTCCCTCCCCTTGCCTTTGCCGCGGGTTCGATCATCAGTGCGATCGTCCTTGCACTGATGGCGATTTTCCTGTCGCAACAGCCCGACATCGCCGCAATCGCAATCGGCGCGGTCGCCGGAACATTCATCGTCTTTGCCGCTCTCGGCTACGGCTTCCAGAAACTTGCAGCCGCCTTGCCGAGGCCAAGACGGCCCGAACTCGCCCTTGCGCTTAGCAGCATCGCCGGACCTGCCGGGCTGACACGCACCGTCACGCTCTCGCTCGGCGCTGGCCTGACGCTGCTCACCGCCATCGCCGTTACCAACGCGTCAATGACGAGCGAATTGCAGACGCAGATGCCTGAACGCGCACCGAGCCACTTCTTTGTCGGCATCAACAAGGTCGATTTCGGCCGCTTCTCCCAGCTTGTCGCCAAAATCGCGCCTGGCTCGGAGCTGAACAGTGCGCCGATGCTTCGGGGCAAGATCGTTTCGCTGAACGGGGTGCCGTCATCCAAGATTAAGCCCCCGGACGAGGCGCGATGGGTGCTCAATGGCGATCGTGGGCTGACATTCTCCGAAAAACCGCCCAGCGACTCTACTATCGTTGAAGGCGAATGGTGGCCGGAAAATTATACCGGCGAGCCGCTCGTGTCGTTCGAGGCCGATCTCGGGCGCGCGCTTGGCCTCAAAATCGGCGACACCATCACATTCAACGTGCTTGGCCGCAACATTACCGCACGTCTTGCCAATTTCCGCACAGTGCAATGGCAGTCGCTCAATATCAATTTCGTGATGATCTTCTCGCCGAACACGCTCGCCGCCGCGCCCTATAACATGCTGGCGACGCTGACCTGGCCGTCATCCAACCCGGAAGGCGAAGTTGCGGTCGTGCGCGCGGTCGCCCAGGAATTTCCCACAGTCACGGCAATCCGCGTCCGGGATGCGATCGAAACCGTCAATTCGATGCTCGGCAAGATTTTCACGGCGATCCGGGCGGCTGGCATGCTGACGCTTCTGTCCGGCGTGCTCGTCCTTGCCGGCGCACTCAGCACCGCACGCGCAAAACGCGTCTATGAAGCCGTAATCCTGAAGGTTCTCGGCGCGACGCGAAGACGCATCCTTCTGATGCATCTGGCGGAATATCTGATCCTCGGGCTTGCGACGGCCGTTGTCGCGGCAGGGGCGGGAACGCTGCTCGCCTATCTGCTCCTGACCTATGTTCTCAATCTTTCGTTTAGCGCGCCGCCAAGCGCTCTATTGCAGGCGGCAGGTTTATCCACCATATTCATGGTTGGATTTGGAATATTCGGCACTGCGAGAGTGCTGAACATGAAGTCCGCGCCTTATCTGAGAGCCGAATAGAGGAAAAAATCTGCGGTGTTAACACTTGCAGCCGGAATCTTCAAAATGGCCTCTGCGGTTTTTCAGGGTAGAGGCGCGTGCCGAAACGGTCTAAAAGCACTTGAGTTTTCTTCCCTCACGGTGATTGTCCAAAGAGGTTAACAAAATGGCGGAATTTCAACGGAATACGATGGCTGGCGCAAGAGTCGGCACTGCTGGGATCGATGAGGGTCTGCGCACCTTCATGCTCAGCGTCTACAACTATATGGCGGGCGGTCTCGCCATTACAGGTGCTGTTGCCTATCTGGTCTATTCCATGGCTGTAACGAACGATCCTACCGGCGCTGTCGCCCAGATTCGTGAGGGCGTCTATCTGACCAGCTTCGGCGTAGCCATGTACACCAGCGCGCTGAAATGGGTCATCATGCTGGCTCCGCTTGGGATGGTTTTCTTCCTCAGCGCCAGACTGCAGAAGATGAGTGTTCAAGGTGCGCAGATTGCATTCTGGGTCTTCGCAGCTCTCATGGGTGCCTCCCTGTCTTCGATCTTTCTCGTCTATACGAGTAGCTCAATCACACAGGTCTTCTTCATCACGGCTGCAACGTTCGGTGCACTTAGCCTGTGGGGCTACACGACGAAGAAGGACATTTCCGGCTGGGGATCGTTCCTGTTCATGGGTCTGATCGGCATCATCATTGCTTCGATCGTGAACATTTTCCTTGGTTCTGGTGCACTCCAGTTCGCGATCTCGGTCATCGGTGTGCTGGTCTTCGCTGGCCTGACAGCTTACGACACACAGAGCATCAAAAACGAGTATTACGCAGGTGATAGCCAGCTTGTTGCTGGTCAGAAGGCGATCATGGGCGCTCTGAGGCTCTATCTCGACTTCATCAACATGTTCGTCATGCTGCTGTCGCTGTTCGGCAACCGCCAATAGAACCCGGCGCAGTTCACCTGCCATAATGAACAAGAGCCCCTGCATTTGCGGGGGCTTTTTGTATTGTTGGAGAGTCTTGCTGCTTCTTGTTCCCTCGCTGAGAATTTCCCCGTCACCTGCAAATCACCCTCCCCCGGAATGCTGCGCTAAGCGCCGGGTGAGGGTGAAAACGTGTTTCAGCGCGATTTGCGTTTCATCTGAACAGCGCCGCGAGCCGCTTCATCGCGTCTTTCGTTTCGCGTTCCGGCCATGAGGCGAAGCTCATCAGCAAGCCATGACAGGTGGCGTGCTCCGGCTCGACATGGAACCACGATAAGGGCTGGCTGTAGACGCCTGCATCGTAAAGCTTGCGCCACAGCTCCAGCTCAGGGATCGCGCCATCAGCCGCCGAGACGACCGTCTGCAAGCCGCCATCCGGTTTCACCATCGTCAGCACACCGCCGGAATGGCGCTCAATCCCCTCGGCAAACATATCGAGACGTTCCGCATAAAGCGCCTTCATGCGCCGCAGATGCGCCCGGTAATGCCCGCGCTCGATGAAATCGGCGAGCGCAAGCTGGACGATCGGCGACACCAGATGTCCCGTATAGGTGAGCACTTCCGTGAACGCATCCGCCAGCCCCGGCGGTACGACAACGAAGCCAACCCGCAGCGCAGGCAGCAGGCTTTTCGAAAATGTCCCCAGATAGAGAACGCATTCCGCCTGATCCAGCCCCTGAAGCGCGGCGATAGGGCGTCCCGAATACTGGAACTCGCTGTCGAAATCGTCCTCGATGATGTAGCCGCCGCGTTTCGAGACGGTCTCGATCAGCGCGATGCGGCGTGCGAGCGCCATCAACGCGCCGGTCGGATATTGGTGCGACGGCGTCGTATAGACGAGGCGCGGCTGGCTGTCATCCGGCGCTCTGGACGGGTCGATGCCCATGCTATCGACCGGCACGGGAATGAGATTGGCTCCGCCCGCGCCGAAAATCGTCCGTCCACTGCGGAAACCCGGCTCCTCGATCCAGCAATCCGCGCCGGGTTCAAGCAGCGCACTGACGATCAGCGAGATGCCCGCACGCGCCGATGACGTAACGAAAATCTGCTCCGGCTCGGCCCGCACCCCGCGCGCATCCGCAAGATACTCCGCCAGAATGCGCCGGAGACGCGGATGCCCCGTAGCATGCCGATAGCCTGACGTTTCCGTGTCGAGTAAACGCGCGGCGCGGCGCAGGCAGGTTCCCCAGATTTCAGCCGGCAGCGATGTCAGATCGGGAATGCCGGGCTGAAACGGCTTCTGCATGTAAACGGGGCGTGTCCCGGCGGCTTTCAGCGTCCCATGCCAGCGCGGAGCAATATGATGAACAGGATGTGTGCGGACGGTATTGGGGCTCGCCCTCGCAAGGTCGGGATCATCGAAAGAGGCAATGCGCGTTCCCGAGCCGGGTTTCGTCTCCAATATCCCTTCGGACTTGAGCTGCTCGATGGCGGCCAGAACCGTGTTGCGGCTCACCCCCAGCTGCCCGGCCAGAACGCGGCTTGACGGCAGGCGCGTCTCCGGCTTCAGCCGCCCGGCAATCACGGCCTGCTTGATCTGCTCGGTCATTTGAATGTGCAGCGGCTCGACGCTATCGCGCCTGAGATCCATGATGCCGGAAAATGCGTCCTCCAATTGGCCCCTGTTGATTTTTGATATTGGCACTTTCATTAGAACCAATTTGGCGCAAAAACTTCAAGATATTTATTGATCTGGAGGTTCGCCATGAACAGCTTCGCCGCAGGACCATGGAACAAGATCCGCAAGTCGGACCGCGCCGACTACGACAAGGCGGCCATCTATGCCGTGCTCGACGAGGGGCTCGTGGCGCATGTCGGCTTCATCGCTGACGACCGGCCTTTCGTCATTCCGATGGCCTATGGCCGGATCGACGATCGGCTCTATCTGCATGGTGCGAAGGCCGCGCGCTTCGCCAAGGCCATGGGAGACGGCGTGCCGGTTTGCATCACCGTCACCCTCATGGACGGCATCGTCGTCGGGCGTTCGGCTTTTCATTGCTCGATGAACTACCGCTCGGTCGTCGCGCATGGCATGGCGAAGCTCGTCGAAAACCAGCATGAAGCCACGACCGCACTTGCAACGATCACGGACCATCTTCTGCCGGGGCGCTGGCAGGAATCGCGCGCCGTGACGGCGAAGGAAATCCGCGCAACCGCCGTTCTCGGCATGGATATCGACGCGGCATCACTCAAAGTCCGCGCCGGTCCCCCGATCGATGACGATGAGGATTACGAGCTGCCGATCTGGGCTGGTGTCGTGCCGCTCAGGCAGGCCGCGGGCGAGCCGGAAAATGATGGCAGGGTGCAACCGGGCGTCGAGCAGCCCGCATCCGTCGGCGCAAGGCTGGATGCTTTGAGTTAGCCGCCAGATAACCCCGCCCCGCCCTGATTCCGGTGAGTCCTCACGGACTTCAACAGACAGGTGACGGCGGCAGGGCATGACTTGCCGACTTTCCGGGACACAAAAAAGCGCGGCAGTTTCGGCTGCCGCGCGGCTCATGACCTGTTGGGGAGAGGCCGAAATCAGGCCGGATTGCCTTCCTGCGGCATGTCCGGCGGCGGGGTCTGCGGACGGTTGCGGCGCTCGTTCATGAACTGATCGAACTCGACCTTGTCCTTCGCCTCGCGCAGACGCTTCAGGTAGTCCACGAATTCCTGCTGCTCGTCTTCGAGCCTGCGCAGCGTTTCGGCCTTGTAGTCCTCGAAAGCCGAATTGCCGCTATGACCGCCGCCTGCGCGATAGCCGCGATGACCGCCATGACGGCTCCAATTTTCCGACTTCCAGCGGCCCCAGTTACCTCTTCCACAACCCATGCGTCCACTCCATATCATATAGCCCAGGATCGCTAATCCAATGGGCCAGAAAACGATAAACCCGAGGACCATGACAGTGATCCAGGCGGGTCTGCCGAACTCATCCAGTTTTTGGGCGATTACCATCGGACCCTCATCCACATGTTAATGTAAGTTACATTTACATAGGTAGGGATGGCGCGGCCGGTGTCAAGCGGG
>CAYOUP010000229.1:0-3736 GCA_964407125.1 uncultured Hyphomicrobiaceae bacterium
ACGCGCGACGGATCGCATGTTCTGCGATTTTGCCTTCTTCCCCGGCGCGACCAAGGACAATATCGGCCTGCTGCCCGAGCTTGAGCAGATGCCGGGCGCGGCGGGCGTCAAGGTGTTCATGGGGTCGTCTACGGGCAATCTGCTGGTCGACGATCCCGAATTGCTACGCGAATTGCTGTCAAAGGTCCGCCGCCGGGTCTCGTTCCATTGCGAGGACGAGGCGCGGCTCAATGCGCGCAAAACTTTGCAGGTCGAAGGCGATCCTTCATCCCATTCCGTGTGGCGCGATGCCGAGGCGGCGATCATGGCGACGGACACGCTGCTCGGCCTCGCGCGGGAAACCGGCGCGCGCGTTCATATTCTGCATGTCTCGACCGGCGCGGAGATGGCGCTGATCGCGGCTAACCGGGATCATGCGACGGCGGAAGTGACGCCGCATCATCTTCTGCTGCCCGCCGCTTCAAGCTATGCCAGGCTCGGGACGCGCGCGCAGATGAACCCGCCACTTCGGGAACGGGAGGAGGTCGACGCACTGTGGGATGCCCTCACGCAGGGGATCGTCGATACGGTTGGCTCCGACCACGCGCCGCATCTGCTGGAAGACAAGGCAAAGCCTTATCCCGCGTCGCCTTCGGGAATGCCTGGCGTGCAGACCCTCGTTCCACTGCTTCTTAACGCCGTGCATGAAGGCCGTTTAAGCCTGCCGCGCTTCGTTGACCTGACAAGCCACGGTCCCGCGCGCGTGCATGGCATTGCCGCGAAGGGGCGGATTGCGGGCGGCTACGATGCCGACTTGACCCTCGCCGACCTTTCGCAGACGCGCGAAATTACCGATGACTGGATTGCGAGCCGCTGCGGCTGGACGCCCTATGCGGGGGAGAGTGTGACCGGCTGGCCCAAGGCGACAATTATCCGCGGGCGGATTGTCATGCGTGACGGCCAGATAACTGGACCCGCTCATGGCAGACCGGTCCGTTTCCTGGAAACCCTGGCGTCAACGCCGCCCTACATATCCTCGTCGATGAAATAATGCCACGTGCCGTCATGCGCGATGCCGATGCGGTAATAATCATAGACGCCAGATGCCTGCATGGTCTTGAAGCGCTCCGGCGTGACGATCGTCAGAAGCTCGACCTGCTGCGCCGGCGTCAGCTCCGCGATCGGCATCTTGGCGAAATACGGCCAGATGAACATTTCGTCGCCGCTACCGGGAGCCTGCCGGACAAAGCCCGCACGGAACAGCCTGATCAGGATCGAGAGAATCTCCCGGCCCTCGCCATCGCCGGAGGCCGCCTTCCAATGCTCTATCGGGTCCGCCACTTTCTGGTTCGAGATGATCGGCGGAATTTCGTTCATTTCGATCGGAATGCGCATGGACTGGATTTCCCCAGTCATCGCAGCCACGATCATTGCGTGACGGATGCGTTGCACCGAATCAGGCAAGATATCCGGATCGCGGAGGATTTCGACTGAGACCGCAGCGCCACTTGCCTTGTCATTGGCTATTTTCTCTGCTTTTACCGGCGCTGTATGCAAGATCAATGCGTAGACAAGCGTAGAAGCCGCCGCTAGGAATAACGTCAGACCGAGAGCGGGTCGAATCAACGCGTTACGAGAGAATGGCGGGTGCATTCGGCTTGTCTCCCCCGGGGGCAAAAAATTTACCAAGATTGGGCATGCTGATCAGGCGGCCCATGAAACGGAATGGTCGATCATTGAGCCAACCTTATGACAGGATCCGCTAACTGTGTCGCCGACTGAGGTTGTAACAGCCAGCACCCAGCTTATTATTAGCGGCCTTATCATTGGCGTGATCATTTCGGCGCCGGTGGGGCCGGTTAATATCGTGTGCATTCAGCGCACGTTGGAGCGCGGCTTCTGGGGCGGGCTTGCCGCCGGTCTTGGCGCCGTGATGGCGGACGGTGTCATCGCGTCGGGCGCGGCGTTCGGCCTGACGGCCATTTCAGGCGTCATGTCTGATAACAGGCAGATGATCCAGCTTGTCGGCGGCCTGCTGATCATTGGCTTTGGTTTAAGGCTCTATTTTGCCAAGCCCAAGCTGACAGCGCAGAAACAGACGAGCTGGGCGCAATTGCGAAGGCTCGTTGACTGGATCCCGGAAAAACTTCGCCCCGCACTGAGATTCCAGATTTGGCGCGTTCTGCCTCACGCCAGTGTCATCCCGCAGACATTCTTTCTCACGATCACCAATCCCGGAGCCATTCTCGGTCTGTTCGCGATCATAGGCGGGATCAGCTCGGTCATAGGCGGTGTCACGACCTATATCCAGGCCCTGATCCTTGTCTTCTCGATCATGATTGGCGGCGTAATATGGTGGGCGATCCTGAGTCGCATTATCGAGACTTTGCGGGAGCGGATCAATGAGAACCGGCTAAAGGTCATCAACCAGGTTGCCGGTGTGGTAATGCTTGTTTTTGGCGGTATGCTTTGCTTCGAGCTTGCAGTCGGGGCCTTGAGTCATGCCGCCAATGTGCCGCACCCGCCGAAACTGCTGCCTGGATTTATCGAAAAGCGTCTTGGCCTACTGGGTAATCCTGTATAGGGTAAATTCACCATTTTGAATGCGGCGCGCGAGACCGTCGGTCATTCTCGCGACAGCGTCCTCCCCGTAATTCGATACAAGGTCTGAAATCGCTGCAAAAAATGCGGCGTTAGCCAAAAGCTCAGGCTCTATGCCGTCGAAAACGGCCTCATCCCACGCTTCCATAATATAGCGCAGTGCTGCCTGTTTTCTTTCGTCAGCAGATAGGCCGGGTTCAAAGCCGGTGTCGCAAATCCTGATGCGGTTCACCCTCGAAATCTCCAAAATTTTCTTCGAATTGCCCCGCCGTTTTCCTCTTAGCACGGAAGAGGCTGAAACGGAGGCAACTTTGCTTTTTTACTTAATTGGCGCGGTGTTAAGCTTAATGAGTTACCGATTATTTTCGATGAGCGTGTCTGCAAGCCGCGCGCCCTGGATCATGAACCGGTTGATCGCCTGCAAGGCCGGGCGTGTGCACGTTCTGTATGTCTGGGCGTAGCCGCGATAGCCCTTGTTGAAGCTGTCAACAAGCCGGGCACGCCGCAAAGCGCTGGTTCCTTCCGAACCTACGAGTTGACGCATCTGCCCCCGCCACATCTGCCCCTCATCGGCTCCGCAGAGTTCGCGGAGATAATGCACGGTACCAAGAATCTCGGAGAGTTGAAAAAGCTGGGCGTCATAGGGTTTTGCATCCGGATCGCGAAAATTTGTCGAAGCTGTACGCGACTGCCCGAATGTGGGGGCGGACTGAAGTGCGGCAGCACAAACAGCCAATACGCAAGCCAATGTCACTAATGCTCTTAACGTCATATCGCCATTCTATACTTAAGGTTGTATGTTTGCGTCAAATGCAATCGTGGCAAATCGAGCCAATTTTCCAGCTTTTCCCCAAGCAGTATAAATACTTACCTCGGCAAATACTTACAACATATGACGGCGCCGTTATACAGCTACCCGCTTCTATGTACCTCTCATAAACAGTTTCATGAAGGCCGATATGCGGCAATGATGTGAAACATGAAAGCCACATCTCACATTTAAATAATTCATCGCTCATGACAGTTTCCTGAACGAAACAGTCGGTATTCAGGTTACTGCACATTTTTGACATTCGATCCCGCGCGCCTATTTTACAGTTAATGGCAGAGCGAAAAAAAATATGCGGATCGGAGCAGTCGTGATGTCGCCCGAACG
>CAYOUP010000229.1:3746-5846 GCA_964407125.1 uncultured Hyphomicrobiaceae bacterium
CGCCAAGGCAAAGAAGTCAGAAATGCTGAAAACACTCGCTGAATTTTTCAAATCAGTGGACGATGATGATCGCGGCGCGCTTGACGACAGCCAGGTTAAGACCGCGACGGCCGTCCTGCTCTTTCACGCCATTGCCATTGACGGCGTTGCCGATAAGACGGAGCGCGAGCGCATTCACACGATTCTGCAAGAGCATTACAAGCTGAGTGACCAGGAAGTGGCCGTGCTTTTGCATGATGCAGAAGAGCGCGAGCAGCAAGCTGTCGACCTATACCGCTTCACTTCGGTGTTGCGGGACCGGCTGTCACTCGATGAAAAGCGGGAAATCATCGAAATGATGTGGCGGCTGGTCTATGCCGATGGCGAACTGGATCCGCTTGAGGACAATCTGATCTGGCGGACGTCAGAGCTGCTTGCAGTCCCGGCGCGGGACCGGATGGAGTTGAAGAAGCTGGTGTTGAACGAGACGGGGCAGGGTTCGTAGATGGCCGAATGGTTGCGGAGGCTGGAAACGGCATGGATGCGCCGCAATGCGTCGCGCGTTCGTGAGGAGCCTGAGGATGGAGACACGCGCCATCCGGTCTGTGTGATTACCGGTGGCAGCGAAGGCATAGGGCGCCAGCTTGCCAATGAATTTGCCGCGCGCGGCCATCGTCTGCTGCTGGTTGCGCGCCACGAAGCCGCGCTTGATGAGGCATGCGAGCAGCTCAGCCGCGACTACAATGTAACCGTTCATGCTGTCGCCGCGGACCTGACGGAACCTGATTATCTTGTGAAAATTCGGGATATTGTGAACCGCGAAGGCCTTTACATCGACATATTGGTCAACAATGCCGCGGAAGGGCTTGGCGGACCGTTTGCCGGCCAGGAGCCCGGGCGTATAGAAGACTTGTGCAGGTTGAATGTCGAGGCTTTGACGATGCTGACGCGCAGCTTTTTGCCGGATATGCTCGCCCGCGCACGGGGCGGTGTGCTGAATGTGGCTTCGCTTGGCGGATTTTTGCCGGGACCGTATCAGGCGGCCTATTATGCTTCGAAAGCCTATGTTATTTCGCTGACCGAGGCGCTGGCTTATGAGAATGCGGGGCTCGGCGTGCGGATCTGCGCTGCGGCTCCGGGGCCTGTTGGCACACGGTTTCACGAAAAGATGGGGGCCGCCAGCGCGTTCTATCTGAAGCTGATGTGGCCGATGGACCCGGCAAGGGCCGCGCGCATCATCTATAGCGGTTTTGCGGGCAGGCGGACGATCATCGTGCCCGGACTGCTTGCTTCGTTCAATTCCTTCGGGGCGCGCTTCATGCCCCATGTGATCATGACGCCGGTCATCGGCTGGATTTTGAAACAGCGCTATTGAAGATATGAGATAATGAGTTGCCGATCATGAATGCACCTTTCGACAGCCTGAGAACTGAAGAAACCAGGAACGCCGCCAAAGAAGCGCCGCGCAAGGTGCTGCTCGTTTTTCACCGGGAAGAATCGCAATCCGGCGCGGTCGGGCAATGGCTGCGCAATAACGGCTATATGCTGGACATCAGGCGGCCGCGCTTCGGCGACGCATTGCCGGATACGCTTGATGAGCATGCGGGAGCGATCATCTTCGGCGGGCCGATGAGCGCCAACGATCCGGACGACTTTATCCGTGCCGAGATTGACTGGCTGGCCGTCCCCTTGCGCGAGGAAAAGCCGTTTTTCGGGATCTGCCTTGGCGGGCAGATGCTGGCGAAGCATCTCGGCGCGCCGGTTGCTCCGCACCCGGAGAAACTGATCGAGGTCGGTTACTATCGGATCAAGCCGACAACGGATGATGATGCGGTGAAGATGCCTGCCCATGTCTATCAGTGGCACACGGAAGGTTTCGGGCTGGCTTCCGGGGCTGAGCTTCTGGCGGCGGGCGAGAATTTCGATAACCAGGCCTTTCGTTACGGCAAGGCGGCTTATGGCGTGCAGTTCCACCCCGAGATGACGCTGGCGATGATCCACCGCTGGACGACGAACGCCGCGCATCGTTTCGGAACGCCCGGCGCGCGCCCGCGTCATGAGCATATTATGGGCCACACCTCTCACGGCCCCCGCCTTCGCCGATGGCTCGACGGGTTCATG
>CAYOUP010000230.1:0-3666 GCA_964407125.1 uncultured Hyphomicrobiaceae bacterium
AGCGTCAGCGTCTCGAAGCCCATCATGGGACGGTCCCCGCCGGGAATATCCTCCAGCGGCGTGACCAGCAGAAGATTTTCAATGCGAATGCCATATTCGCCTTCGCGGTAAAAGCCCGGTTCGTTCGAGACAATCATGCCCGGCTCAAGCGCGGCGCTGTCCCGGCGTGATATGCTTTGCGGCCCTTCATGAACCGAGAGGAAACTGCCGACGCCGTGGCCGGTGCCATGGTCGAAATCGAGCCCTGCCTCCCAAAGGGCGCGGCGCGCAAAAGCGTCGATATGCGTCCCGCGCGTCTTCTCCGGAAATCTGGCGGTGGCGAGGGCAATGTGCCCCTTCAGAACCAGCGTGTAGTGACGGCGCATCGGCTCCGTCGGCGTACCGATGGCAAGCGTGCGGGTTAGATCGGTCGTCCCGTCGGTATATTGGCCGCCGGAATCGAGCAGAAACAAAGTCCCGGCTTCGATCTTGCGATTTGTGGAAACGGTCGGGCGGTAATGAACGATAGCACCATTAGGCCCGGCCGCCGCGATGGTATCGAAGCTGATGTCGCGCAACATGTTGCTCTCGCGGCGAAACTCTTCCAGCCTCTGCGCAACCGAAATTTCATCTAGCGCGTGAGTTAGGACGGTCTTCTCGAACCAGGCGAGAAAGCGGCTCACCGCTGCGCCGTCTCTCATATGCGCCGTGCGCGCGCCCGCGATTTCAGCGTCGTTCTTTCGCGCTTTCGCAAGTGTGCAGGGATCCTGCTCCTTGTGGATCGTTGCACCGGCATTGGTAAGCTGGTTCCAGTACCATTGCGAGACGCTCTCGGCATCAAGCTGCACCTCGGCTTTCTGCTGGCCAAGCTCGGCCAGATAGACGGAACGCTCTGAAGGCTCCCCGATTTCGGCGACTTCGGAAAGCGCATCGTGCACCTGCGGCGTCAGCTTGCGGGCATCCACGAACAGCCGCGCCTTTCCCTGAGCAGGAACGATCGCATATGCAATGACAAAGGGCGTATGCGGAAGATCGCTACCGCGAATATTGAAAAGCCAAGCGATCGAGTCTAGCGGGCCGATGACGACCGCGTCACGCCGGGTCTTAGCCAGCTTGTTCTGTATATTTGCGATCTTGTCTTTCGCCGGTACCCCGGCAAATTCAATCGGGTGCAGCGAAATAGGCTCCATTTTCGCTTCCGGCCGATTTGTCCATAACTCCGTGAGCGGATTGATCTCGACCGGAACAAGCTCGGCACCGGCCTTTGCGACCGTCTTCTTCAGGGAGTCGACCTGCGAGACAGTATGCAACTGCGGATCATATCCGAGCCTATCGCCTGATTTCAGGTGCTCCAACAGCCATCCCGAGCGGCTGGTCCTGTTAACATTGATCAGATCGTAAGCGGCGGTATCGACCTGTTTCCGGGCCTGAAGCTCGTAGCGCCCGTCGATGACCAGCCCGGCCCGTTCTTCAAGGATCACTGCCTCGCCCCACGAACCGGAAAACCCGGTCAGCCATAAAAGCTGCTCCGCATTGGGCGCGACGAATTCATTCTGAAATTCATCCGACCTTGGAAGAATGAATCCTGTCAGGGATTGCCGCTTTAGTACGGCTCTCAATGACTTAAGGCGTTCCGCACTATGGGCCGGGCCGCCAATATCCTTAAAAATCTGATACATTCAATCCTTTTGGGCAGATGCTTCATCATAATCAAGCCATATCAGCTTGAACAAGCCTGCCTCATTCAATTTTCGCCATGCATTAAATGCAATGCTGCATTGCAACATGTCGTGTTGCGATGCGGTTGAGCGCAACTCATTATCAAGGCGAGCACAAAAGTAAAAGAACATCCTTAACTCCAGAAGATATGGGATTTGATCATGGCATATGTATCAAGCGCAGAATTTTTCGCTTCGCCGCGCTCAAGCGAGAAGTCAGGTGTATCCAGGCGAATTTTCGACGCTTTGTTTTCGTCTCGCAGCGCCAATGCTGACAATGTGGACGTCAATGCGCTTAAAGACTGGGATCCAGCCAAGCTGAGAAGCTTTGGTTATACGGATGTTGAAATCGACTATCTGTTCGCGAAAGCAAACCAGTCTAAATAGTGCATCGATCCAAACGGAGGCATCTAGCTGAAAGTTTGGCAAAATTGATTCAAAGTAAAAAGTTCGTGCACTAGCGTACGGCTGACGCCGATGCGCCCGATATCGGAAAGCGCTCTTTCTCAATTTAAGAAGAGCGCTTTCTTTTTGTTAGCCTATATTTCATTATGCGTCATACGCAACGCTGCAATGCGCCCTACCTGCCTACTCATTCGATTTCGCGCATGATATATCTGTACCAAGATAAAGCGCGGTAAAAGCGCATGAATGAGCAAAGGAAATGATCATGGCAACAATTTATGACGCCTCTCTAGGTGCAGCAGCGGAAGCGAAAGACAGCCCGAGCCTGTTGAAAAGATTTTTGGGGCGCCTTATCGAAGCACGCCAGCAGGAGGCAACGCGCCACGTTCGCCAGCACCTGCGCACGCTTGATCCGGATATGCTTCGCAATATCGGCTACACGGAAGACGAGATTGCAGATGTTTACAAATAGCGCGAACATCTAACGCGCCATCTGGCTGAAAATAACCGTCAGTTATCGCAAACTGGCGGTTTTTCTTTGTCATGGATCTATTCGAATAGTTGTTTCCGATTTCTCAGAACCGCGCGCCCTGCTGTTCGGCATAAGTTCGCTGGTCAACGCTCATCTGTGCATCCTTCAGAATCGTTCCCTCAAGCAAGGCGCCCCGCATATCAACGCCGATCAGGACCGCGCCCGTCAGATTCGCCCCGCGCAGATCGGCTCCCCGAAGATTGATCGCGTTGTAAGCGCGTCCGCCGCTTTGTTGCGGGACGAATCGCGCGTAACGAAGATCCGCGTTGCGCAAGGTGGCTTGCTCCGCCTTCATTTCAAACAGGATCGTTTCCTTCAGGCTCGCCCCGGTCAGAATGGCTCCCGTCATATCCACCTGGCGCAGATCGGAGCGGTCGAATATGCCGTAACGCAAATCGCGCTTCCGAAGACTGATGCTGGTCGAGCCAGGATCGGCGGCGCCGTCTTTTACGATATCCTGGTCCACAACAATCAGATTGCGCCCGAACAACCCCACCGGACGGCCGGAGAGCACATCGACACCCGCTTCGAAAAGCTGGGCTGTTGGCAGGAATGCCTGCCGGGGCGGCAAGCCGTCCGCCACTTGCTCGACCAGAACTTCCGGCCAAATTGACGTCATGACCTTGTCCATACGCTCGTCAGGAATCGTGGCAACACAGAAGGAGAAGAATAATGCGCCAAGCCCCGTTACAAGGCTGATACCGAAGCTGAGTGGACGTTCGACAATGGTGCGTCCGAACCCTGCAACGAAGCCGAGGCTTGGATGCCGCATGAACACGGCAAAAACAGTCAGGATAACGATTTCGAGCATAAGAAAGATGCGGTGCGCCCATGTCACTTGCAGGTCATGGTATGGTAGAAAGGTGCTCTGGAAATCCAGAAGCAGGATTACCGGCAGAATGCCGAAGCTCAGCCAGCTTAGCAGCGACAGGAAAAATGCGAAAAACGGGCTCCTCTTTGGCCCGGCAACGAGCTGCGTGTAAAAATAGGAATGCAGATGAAAGCGGACCCGGTGCGTGCGAAATAAGTTAC
>CAYOUP010000230.1:3676-5840 GCA_964407125.1 uncultured Hyphomicrobiaceae bacterium
AAAATGGCTGACGCTGCTGTGTAATTCGCGTACCTGCCGGGCGAGCATGACATGCTGCAACAGAATGCCTAAATGAAAGAGCACGAAGATGATCGGGCCGAACAGGAAGAAGGCGCGGAGACGGATTTCGACCTGAAGCAGCGGCAATGGAACCGGTGTATCGAGCAGAAGATCGCGATGTTCGAGACCGGCCAGCGCGATAAAGAAATAGGCCTGGATTGCAAGGAAGAATATCCAGCCCGTCCGTGCGGATGCGCTTGTCGAATTGACATCCGCGGCAAGGGATCTGAAGGATGCCTCGATCTTATCTATGGGGTTGTCGGAAAAAGACATGTGATCCCTCGTGTTTGCCCAATTTGATGCGCATAGTTGCCCCCTGTGCGCTTATTATCGCGAACTGACATTTTGCAGCTTGCATACCATCTGCTTTACGGGTGTAGAAGGCGAATTTGTGGTGGGAAGAAGTAAAAGCTCCGGTGTATTTTTCGGCGGTCCTGATAATCTGGGCTCGAAACTGGCGTAAGGCTTTCAATGCAGAAGTATCTTTCGGTCCGCGGCGCGCGGGAACATAATCTCAAAAACATCTCGCTCGATATCCCGCGCGATAAGCTTGTCGTTATCACGGGGCTCTCGGGATCGGGCAAATCCTCACTTGCATTCGACACCATCTATGCCGAGGGACAACGGCGCTACGTCGAGAGTCTGTCTGCCTATGCACGGCAATTCCTTGAAATGATGCAGAAGCCGGATGTGGACTCCATTGAGGGCTTGTCACCGGCGATTTCAATTGAGCAGAAGACGACCAGCCGCAATCCGCGTTCGACGGTCGGCACGGTCACCGAAATTTACGACTATATGCGCCTGCTGTTCGCGCGTGTCGGCGTGCCCTATTCGCCTGCGACCGGTCTGCCGATCGAGAGCCAGACCGTAACCCAGATGGTCGACCGCATTCTGGAATTGCCCGAAGGCACGCGGCTTTACCTGCTTGCTCCCGTCATCCGTGGCCGCAAGGGCGAATACAAGAAAGAGCTGGCCGGTTTCATGAAGCGCGGCTTCCAGCGCGTCAAGATCGACGGCAAGTTCCACGAGATTGCCGAAGCCCCCGCCCTCGACAAGAAGTTCAAGCACGATATCGACATCGTCGTGGACCGTATCGTCGTCAAACCCGATCTGGGCAACCGGCTGGCCGACAGCCTTGAGACGGCGCTGGAAATCGCGGATGGGCTGGCCATCGCCGAATTTGCCGACAAGAAGCTGCCTGCAAAGGCAACGAAGGGCGCGAACAAGTCGAAGAACGATACGCATGAGCGGATCATGTTCTCCCAGCGTTTCGCCTGCCCGGTCTCCGGCTTCACCATCGACGAAATCGAGCCGCGCCTGTTCTCGTTCAACAATCCGTTCGGCGCCTGCCCGAAATGCGACGGGCTTGGCACGGAGCTGCAATTCGAGGCCGCGCTCGTTGTGCCCGATCCCTCGCTCTCGCTGCGCAAGGGCGCGATTGTTCCCTGGGCGAAGACCGGCAATACATCGCCCTATTACACGCAGACGCTGGAAGCGCTCGCCAAACACTACAAGGTTTCGATGAATACGCCGTGGAGTGATCTGCCCGAGCATGTGCAGGACGCCATTTTGTACGGCACGGGCGAGGAGGAGATTGCCTTTACCTATGATGATGGCCTGCGCACCTATCGCAACAGGAAGCCGTTCGAAGGTGTAATCCGTAATATTGAACGGCGATGGAGGGAAACAGAGTCGTCGTGGGTGCGCGAAGAGTTGGGGCGCTATCAGTCCGATCACCCCTGCGAGGCGTGTGGCGGCTATCGCCTGAAACCGCAGGCACTTGCGGTGAAGATCGACGGGTTGCATATCGGCCAGGTCTCGCGCATGTCGATCCGCGAAGCGCGCAACTGGTTCGAGGCGCTCCCCGCACAGCTCAACGACAAGCAGAACGAGATCGCCACGCGTATCCTGAAGGAGATCCGCGATCGGCTGCGTTTTCTCAATGATGTCGGGCTGGAGTATCTCAGCCTGTCGCGCAATTCCGGTACGCTTTCGGGCGGGGAAAGCCAGCGCATCCGGCTCGCCTCGCAGATCGGCTCGGGGCTGACCGGCGTGCTCTATGTGCTCGACGAGCCGTCGATCGGCCTCCACCAGCGCGACAACG
>CAYOUP010000231.1:0-5826 GCA_964407125.1 uncultured Hyphomicrobiaceae bacterium
GGTGATAAGTCTCGGCTCTTCACACAGCCGCGCCATCTACTTTCCCTCGTTAGGCTATAATGGGTATTCATTTGCCGATGACAGGGGAGACATAAGGACTGCCATATTCAAGGCGCGTCATATTCTGCCGTACACGCCGAACCTGAAATATGCACTGATCCCCTTGTCGCCAGGATATCTCAGCTATGATCGCGGCATCGCCTTCAATGGCAACGATCCGGATCTGCTCATGGCAATCCGAAACACGCCCTGGCCGAAGCAGTTCTGGAGTTTGCCGTTTGACGAGCAATATCTGCTGATGCGCTCGCATATTTTCACATTCCAGACGTTCAAAGCCGCGAACAGGCTGGCAAAAGAAACCGTAAAGAACGCCATGCTTGCGGCCCTTGGTCGAAATCAGGGGATATTTCGAAATCCGTGCCGTGCACGGACAAACCGGTCAGACTTCCCACACGAATTCGGGATACACAACGGCTATACGCGCGAGGCCATGCCCGCTCCCTGCCTGCCGAAAGCAGCCGAGGCCGAAGCCAATTTCCACGCCGAACAAATCGGCGCAATCCTGAAGCGCGATGGGCAAATTCGCGCGGAAAACGCAAAACTGCTCGAAGAACTGGCCAAATCACTCGGTGAAAAAGGGATCGAGCTGATTTTCTTCATCCCACCGCTTCCGGACGACTATTACATGGCGAAGGAACTTCGCGCGCTTGCGAAGGAAGAAAAGCCATTCATTGAACAATTAATACGTGTCCGGAATATCCGGCTCTACGACTTTCACGACCTGTTTCCGCCTGACAGCTATACATCGCAAAACCGCTATTTCAGCGATGGCAACCATCTCACGCTCGCAGGGGCGAAGGCCTTCTCGAAGGTGCTGGGCAAAGCCATGCGCGAACCGCCGCAGCCGGCCACCAAATCCATAGCCGGGACACAGTTCGAGATCGCGCCGCATTGATCGCCCCTCCTCTACCTGCACGGCAGCCCTCAATTCATTCCCCGCACGAAACCGCCAATCAGCAAAAAGAAACCCCCGATGGCGGAGGACCATCGGGGGTTTGCGGTCAGGACTTGCGGATGTCACGACTGGGAAAAATAAGCTTCCGGATCGACCGGCTTGGCATCCTTGCGGATCTCGAAATGAAGCTCCGGCTTGGTGACCTTGCCTGTCGCACCGGCATGCGAAATCACCTGGCCACGCTTGACGACATCGCAGCGGCTCACCAGCAACTCGTCATTATGCGCGTAGGCCGTAACATAGCCATCGGCGTGGCGGACGAGTATCAGCTTGCCGAAACCGGGCAGTTCATCGCCCGTATAGGCAACCACGCCGTTCTCGGCGGCCTTGATGGGTGTCCCCTTCGGCACGGAGAAATCAACGCCATCATTGATCGTTTCATCTCTTTTCGTTCCGAAATGGGAGATGATCAGCCCTTGCACCGGCTCACGGAAGGTCTTGGCACTGCGCGGTAACGGGTTTTCCAGAAGATCGCTGCAATCACCGACACTGGCCTGCGCCTGCTTCGGTCTTGAACCCGTCGCTTTCACATCGCCATGGGCGGCGAGAACCGGCTCCTCATCCTGAGATGGCGGACGCGGGCCGCGTTCGCGGGCCTGCTTGTCCTCGCCATCGTCGACGACGACCTCGGGAGTCGAGACGTCTTTTTCCGCACTGGCGACCTTCCGTTCATCCCGCTTGCTCGCCGGAAGGGATGCCGCACGCCTCTTCTTCCAGAACGGAACGCTCTCATCATTCCTGGCAGGCTTGTATTTGCGGGACGGAACACGGCGCTCGCTATAGTCGTCCTCTCCATCCGTATTGTCACGCTCGTAATCCGATGCATTGCCGCGTTCATGCGGAATGTGCAGAACCTGTCCCGGATACAGCGGGCCGGAAACCGGGATGTCGTTGATGTCGGCCAGCTCGCGTTGGCTCAGATGGAAGTGATGCGCGATTCTGTAGAGCGAGTCGCCCCGGCGCACGGTGTATTTTACATAACCGCCGGAAGGCTTTTTATAGCTCTTACGATAATGATCCGTTTCCTCATCGCGCTCCTGATAGCCATAATCGCGGCGATCATAGTTGCCATGGGACCGGCTTGTCTGTGCATTGTAATCTTCATAGGACGCATAGCTGCGGCGGCGCGGGGGCGGTGATTTACGGTCGTCATAGGCGAAGTCGCCGCGTTCCTCATACGGATCATCTCCACCCGCGTCATCAGCCGTCTCGCCATACGCTTCGCGGTCATCCTTGCGGTGCTTATAGCGATGCGAAGCGGTATAGACCGGGTTACCGGAGACGCGCAGGCGTTGCCCGACATAGATTTTCGAGCCGATGATTCCATTCAGCTCCGCAAGCTCTGTCGTCGTCATACCAAAGCGCCTGGCGAGGCTGTAGACCGTATCGCCGGCAATGACCGTGTAGTAATCGTAATCTTCCGACGAATGGCCTTTTGAGCGATAGTCCTCTTTAATGAGATATTGCTCGGCGTCGTAGCGCGCGGGAATGCGTTCGCGCTCATATTGGCCGTCTTCGTAGCTTTCCGGACGCGAATATTGCTGGTAGTCGCCCTGAGGATAGTAGCCAGGCCCGGCTTGCGCGTATTTCACGCCACCGGGACCGGAGCTGCTGTCTTGATGCGAAGGCTGGACCGGCTGCATGGCATAGCTTGAGCCGACAAAATTGTTGTCCAGCGAAGCGACACGCACTGGCTCGAGCTTCCTGCCCTCGATAGCCGGTTTCTGGTAACGAGCAACGGCGGAGACCGTCTCGCTGTCGTTATATCCGTAAACCGGTTCCGAAGGGATCGGCACGGAGGCCGCTTTATATTCCTGATAACGCTTGGCTTGCAGATCGTCATAGGAGACGCCCTGCATTGAACATCCGGCCATAAAGACCGCCAGACCGAAAGCTGAAATTGACGCAACGCGGTTTACAAACACGCGGTGCCAGAACGAAAACTGATCATACATCATGGCCCACCTCATATCCGAGGTGAGTTTTGCAGCCAGGCAGTTAAAACATGTTTAAATTCGAACTTATTTTGGTGCAATTCGACCAGGATGATTTTGGAGCCGCTCAATCCACAATCATGAACAGTGATCGACTCCATCGACGTAGAGCAGGCTGGCAAGCGAAAAAGCGGCGACTTTTCCACATCCCGCTTTACGCGCCATGTGCCGCAATGCTGTCCTCCGGGGCCTGTTCGCGCTCGAACATGCCGTAATCCCGGATGACACCGGCGACCCGCAGCCGGTAGTTTTTGAAATACTCAAAGCGCCCTTTCGTCTGCGCATTTCGGTGTGCGCTCAATTTGCGCCACTCGGCAAGCGCGGCCTCATCACGAAATACCGAGAGCGACAGGATCTTGTTCTCATTGGTCAGGCTTTGAAAGCGCTCGACCGAGATAAAGCCGTCCACCTGCGCCAGCATCGGCCGCAGGCCGGCGGCGAGATCCAGATATTTCTGCTTGTGCTCGGGATGCGGTTCGACTTCGAAAATAACGGCAATCATCATTTTACCTTTGGGACATGAGGGGCCGAGGCCAGCTTCAGGAACAGGCGGTCTTCGCGGAGCAGAAACCGTTCCTCTTGCGCAAAACGGTAATTTTCCTGCCCCGCCGGATCGGCGGCAAGCCGAGCCCTGTAATCTTCGTAAGCGGCAAGGCTGGCGATATTATAAACGCCATAGGCGACAGTTGACGAACCTTCATGCGGGGCGAAATAGCCGATCAGGTCGGCGCCGCAGCGCGGAATGGCCTCACCCCATCTCCAGGCATATTTGATGAACTGATCCCGTTTCGCCGGGTCGATCTCGTAACGGATGAAGCATGTGATCATCGTCATACTCCTTCTCTTAATGCGCGCTAATTTCCCTTAATGCACACAAATTTGCATATTGCGAAACAGAAATGCTTCGACTAACATCGAACTATGAAAGAAGGTCCCGACATTACGCGGCTCGCCTCGCTCATCGGCGATCCTGCGCGCGCGAATATGCTGACCGCCCTGATGAGCGGCAAAGCTCTGACCGCGAGCGAACTGGCGAATGAGGCGGGCATCACCCTGCAAACGGCAAGCTCGCATCTCGGCAAGCTCGAAAACGCGGAACTGATCCGCCAGCGCAAACAGGGGCGGCACCGCTATTTTTCCCTGGCTGATGACGAGGTCAGCGAGGTCCTGGAAGCGATGATGGGGCTTGCCGCCAAACGCGGCCATCTACGCACGCGAACAGGCCCGAACGACCCCGCCCTGCGCAAGGCGCGCGTCTGCTATAACCACCTCGCTGGCGAGCTTGGCGTTCAGATGATGGACAGTTTCAAGGCGCGCGGATTCATTGCCGGGAATGACGGCGAGCTACGGTTGACCGATAGCGGATCAGGGTTCCTGATGGAATTCGGGATCGAGGTGCACACGCTTGGCAAACAACGCCGCGCGCTGTGCAAGCCCTGTCTCGACTGGAGCGCCCGTCGGACGCATCTGGCCGGTTCGCTCGGCACGGCGCTTTTGAACCGCTTTTACAATCTCGGCTGGGCGACACGGCGCGAAGGCTCGCGGATCGTCGTCTTCTCCCCACAGGGCGAGCGCGAATTTCACCGCCTGTTTTCCATGGCTGCATCTTAGGAAATCAGCGGCACGAAACGGACCGGCAGCAAATTCTGTTTCTTGAGACCGTCGGCCGTCTTCTCGAACAGGACGAGCTTTTCCTGCCACGGTAGGCGGCCGAGCGGGAGGATCATGCGTCCGCCTTCCTTGAGCTGATCGACAAGGGGCTGCGGAAGCTGTTTCGCATGGGCCGTCAGGATGATGCGGTCGAACAGCTTCGGTTCCGGCCAGCCTTTCGCGCCATCGCCGCTTATCGCCGTCACATTCTCAATTCCGAGCGCCTGGAAACGCGCGCTCGCTTCCTCAAGCAGAGGCGCATGCCGCTCGATCGTGTAGACGTGGCGCGCCAACCGCGCGAGAATCGCGGCCTGATAGCCGGAGCCGGTACCGATTTCGAGGACATCGTGATCCGCCTCGACACCGAGCTTTTCGGTCATATAAGCGACGATAAAGGGCTGGGAGATGGTCTGTCCGCAGCCGATCGGAAGCGCCTCGTTACGGTAAGCCTCGCTGGCCAGTTCGGGCGGCAGGAAATCTTCGCGCGGGACGCCGGCAATCGCATCGAGCACGCGCTCATCGCTGATGCCCTGGCGCCGAAGCTCCCCGATGAGTTCGGCAGCGTTTCCGCTCTTTCCTTCTTTCCAATCAACGATTCCCAAGACTGTCTGCCTCCTGCACCAGAATTCGATTGGGCGTGTCGCATGTGCAACTAAATATGGCGACAATGTGAAAAAACCGGCATATTTTATCACAATATGTAGTAATACAGCTTCACACATCGCGTTTTTGGAATAATAACGAGCTGTACACAATATAACTATAAACATAAAAAATTGTATAGATGACGACTATGTTACAAGTACGGGGTACAGAGTATTATGAATAAAACAATAGCAAATAACCTCTGCTCAATTCAGCCACGACAAACACAAAATAAAATCAATCATGTGTTGGACGATTCATATCTTGATATTAATGACGACCAACCCCGAGACCTCACAAAAACGGAACAGCTTCAATATATTGAGACTCTGATCTGCTCCCTCATTGAGATGGCGAAACAATCCGGCGAGACATTCCTCGTCCATATCCTGAATATGGCGTTGCTGGAAACGAGAGACAGGCAACGGGCCTTGTCGCGAACGGCAAGACCCTAGTGGTTCGACCGGAACATTTGCATCCCCGTGCGGCAACCACATTTGCAAATGTTTCGGTCACAAGAAC